>JAZSLR010000036.1:0-2910 GCA_045535475.1 Acutalibacteraceae bacterium
ATTATATTGCATATTACCAATCCCTTATAAATTTTTATTTGTCTATCTCTTTTTCTTGGGTAACGGGATATAGCATTTTTTCATTTATGCCTTCTTCAAATCCTCATAAGCTTCAATCAGCCATTGATGAGGCATTACCAACAAGTTGTTATCAAATTGATATTTGATATAAAGGTAACAAGCTTCATCCAATGATTCTATTGTTGCATATTTTAATAGATCATCACATGAAGGTACGCCCTTCTGATCCCAAGATATTTTATCTGCAATGAATATAACCTTATCATACACACTTGCATTTTTTCTTAAAGTTGTGTGACACTCAATCGCATTCAGAATATCCGAATCGATAATATCAAAATCTTCTTGTGCAATTATTCTTGAATTTCTTTGATGTAACAGAGCGTTATACTTTTCTTCCGCAGGGTCTAACTCCAAACCTCTCGCTTTTGCAAAATCGTACATTTCTTTCGGAGTCATAATTCCGCTGATATCGTGAAGTAATGCGGCAAGTTTTATCTTATCAACATCAAGATCATATGCTTTTGCCAACTTAACTGCTATACTTGCAACATCTTCCACATGATTTAATACGTCAGTTTTATTGTTATTCAGATATTTGTTTTTGATTAGATCAATTACATCGTTATTTCTCATAATTATCACCTAACAACTTCTTTTGTTTGTATTTCGGAAGTTTGCCAATAACCGTTATATAACTGTGGTCTGCCATTTCAATAATCATTTCATCGGGAACACTGTCGAGAGGGAATGTGTTGAAATACGGTTGCTGAACCGGCGGACAATGATAACCTCTTACAACAATATCAGGAAACAGATGTCTGTAAAAATCGCCCTGCATTCGCTCGCAATTTAGAGTTGCCGTTTCTTTGCTTTTGAGGATAAAAAGTTGTGCAAAGATTTTCCCTTCAACTTTAATTATATCGCTGTCAGGACCGAAAGGATGGTCAACATATGCTCCGTTTTTTGAAAGACAATAATTGAGTAATTCGGAATATGTCATATGAAAACCTCCTTCAAAATTTGTTTATTTACTGTATTCGGATACAGAAAATGCAATGTTTTCGTTATCTCTGTACTCTTTTCGTGATTTGAGTTTCATTCCTAAACTTTCGCAGATTTCATCAAGATTATTTAAATCGCTATACATTCTGCAGTCTTTAAGAATTTCAAGTGTTTCCTTTTCTGTAAATCCGAAAGGTTTTAAAACTCTGTACTGACGCATAAACGCATTGTTTCTTGAATTGACAATAAATCTGCCGTTATCTGTCAGAACTCTTGAAACTTCTTTCAACGTTTCAACAATTTCTCTGGATTCATCCAATCCGCAATAAGTACAAACAGTATCAAATGTTTTATCTTTGAAAGGCAGATACCAGAAATTCGCACAAACGGGAATGATTTTCTTTTTCTGATATTTGGCAATACCCAAAGCATTTCCGAGACAATCGAAGCCAATATCGACAGTATAAAGCTCACATTCTTTCGGCATATATAATGCGACCGAAGCCGTACCGCCGCCCGCACCCGTTGCGAGTTCTAATATTTTATCTGTTTTTTCTTTGCATACAACTTCAGCAAAATAACGGTATCTGTCCCAGAATACTCCTGTACCTTTGATTTTTGTTATTGTTCTCTTTTTGCCATTACTCTTTTTGTTGAATTTTTTGAAATCTTTAAGCTGCTCTTTTCTGATATTTCCGCTTTTGTCGCCCACAATCCAATCACTCGTTTCTCTTCGTTTATACGAATCGAAAGCTTTTATTATATTTTCTTTTGTGCCGTGTATCTTTTTTATGTGGTTAACATAAATCTCATTCCAATCCTCAATAATGCCAGCTTCCATTTCGCTGAAAATCTCATTTATTTCTTCGGGATGTTCCCAAAAAATTATTTCAAGAAGTTCACGAGCCCAATCGGGATTTGTTTTTTCAGGGAGCAAAATCGGAACATTTTTGATTATAGGATAGCTTTCTTTACCGTCTGTTGTAACAAGGGATTTCTTATTTGAAACTAATTCTTTACGGCTTTGAGGTGCAATAAAAATCATTTTTTGTTCTCCTACGTTTAAGGTTAATCAGCGTTCAGATTTCAACAATGCGTAATAACAAGCATCGCAGATGCCTTGATTATTCCAATCGGAACTACGCAGAGTTCCCTCATATTTCATTCCGCATTTTTGCATTACTTTGCCTGAATACGGGTTTCTCGGATCGTGTCTTGCTTCAATGCGGTTTACATCTACCACATCAAACAAGAAATCCATGACCTCCTTCAGTGCCTCCGACATTATTCCTTTATGCCACCATGTTCTGCCAAGACAATAGCTGATTTGCGTTGATGAAACCTCTTCGTTCATAAAACCTACAGCGATAGCTCCAATCGGTTCGTCGCCGTTTTCTTTCAAAACAATACCCCAATGATAATATTTTTCGTTTGAATATTGTTTTACCCAATCATTCATAATCCTTTGGCTTTCCTCTTGCTTTGAATGAGTTTTCCACATCAAAAACTTTGTTACTTCCGGATCAGACGCCCAATTCTTAAACATTGCGGCAGCATCTTTAGTTTCATATCGTCTTATAATCAATCTGTCTGTTTCTAACCTTTGCGTTCCGCAATGTTTCATATCTGTCACTCCTTTAAAATCCGTATTTCTGAATTTAATTATAATGCTCATCAGTAATTTTTGCAACACTTGAATTGACGGTAAATCAGATATATAATTTCATTATATGACAACCCAAACAAATCGTATTTGTTCAAGAAAACATTTTCGTTTGCAGATATAATTGTGTTGTAGAAATCGATTTTTACAATCAATCTGAACACAGGAGAATGTATTATGGAGAACACAGAACTCATATTCAAAGCCGTTGAATTTGCAAA
>JAZSLR010000038.1:0-7353 GCA_045535475.1 Acutalibacteraceae bacterium
TTCAAAACCGAACACAGCAAGGAGTTAAATTCATTCTACCGAGCAAAACGATGGGTTGATGAAAATCCGAAATCCACAGTCAAATCATTAAAAGCCGAACTCGAAAAACTGCAAAAAGAAAAAGATGCCGAAGTCACTTTCATTGAAAGCAACTACGGCAGCCTTGAAGAACTCAAACGAGCAAAATATATCATTTCAAAAGTTCTTGCAAACGTCAAATATCACGAGCAAGAAGAATCACAGCAATCCACACAAAAATCAAAACAAGAATTTATTGAATAGAAATTTTCTGTATCATACCAAACATTTCCGATAAAAATAATGAAAGGGGGTGATGTTCACCGATGACATTGGAAGTCTGCGAGAAAAATCGCATTGCATATTACTGGCTTTCTCGTGAAGAAAAAGACAATGCAGACATACAAAACAAACTCAAAGATAAGTATGGAGAATGGAGGAGCAAGGGATATAAAGTTTGTACCTTTGTTTCAGGAAGCGAGAACCTTGTAGACTTAACAAAAGAATTGTTGATTCATAACAAGCTGATTATTGCAAAGAAAGCGGTTGAACAAGCCGAGCAAGAAGTTTGCAGCAGCCATCAATCGGCGGAGATATAATCTGCCGTACATATTATGCAAATATTAACTTTTATAAAAGAGTTGAAAAACAAACTAACTTATGTTACAATGTTGTTCAGAAAATGCTGGTATTTCACAAGCAACATTGAACGGAGAAGATATAATGAATAAAAAACGAATAGCGGGTTATCTGCGAATTTCGGTTGATACCGAACTTGACAGGGATAACACATCTATTGAAAATCAGCGTGAGATAATAAAGAATTACGTTGAAAGAACTTTTCCCGATGCCGAACTTGATTTTTATGAGGACCGTGACCGAAGCGGTTATACCTTTGAGCAGAGAGAAAATTATCAGCTTATGCGGCCCAAGCTGATGAACGGTTATTATAACATTCTCATAATCAAGGACTTTTCCCGTTTCTCCAGAAGAAACGGGCGGGGTCTTGTTGAGCTTGAAGAATTGCGTGATGCAGGTGTCCGTATCATCTCAATTGGCGACAATATTGACTATCCGACCTATGACGAGTGGATACAGATTCAGATGAGGTTTTTCGTCAACGAAATGCCGGTTACGGATGCATCCAAAAAGGTTAAGGGTGTTATAAATACCAAACAGCAGGAAGGCAAATGGATTTGTGCCGTGCCTTACGGTTACTACATCACTAACTCCAAGAAAATGACCTTTGAGGCCGACGAAAAAGCGGCTGAAATTGTCAGAAAGATTTTTGAACTTTACAATAACGGTTGGGGTTATAAAAAGATTGCCAATTATCTTACAGATGAGGGCATTCCGACTCCCCGAATGCTTGAAAAGGAACGTCGTGAAGCTGACGGCACAACAACTAAAATCAGAGCCAGTTCCGCATGGGCGATACCAACCATCAGCGGTATTCTGACAAATGATTTCTATATTGGCACACTACGTCAGAAAAAATATACACGAACCAAAATCAACGGTTCGGATAAAAAACTTGATTCAGATGAAAACATCGTTTTTGAGAATAACCATGAAGCGATTATTGATGTCAGAACCTTTGCAAAAGCTCAGGAACAGCTCAAAGCAAGGTCAAAATCAAATTATCGAGGTGTGAAGAAATACGACACATCATATTCGAGTTTCTTATTCTGCGGCGACTGCGGAAGTCCGATGTTTTCAATGAGCCGTCCCGATTTGGCACCCGCCTATACTTGTGGTACATATCACAAGCGGGGTCTTAAAGGTTGCACATCGCATCATACAAGAACAGATACGCTTGATATAATGATAAAAAAATATGTTGAGCGTGTTATGATGAACTCGGAAAGAATGATTGCCGAGCTTGAACAGGCAATTAAAGACGAGCCACAAACAATGAAGAAAACGCAGTCCACACTTGAAATGCTCGAAGTTGATTTAGCGAAAGCAAAAGATGAATTCAAAGCTACCAAGAAACAAAAAATCAAGGAATTGATGAAAAACGAAGATAATCAGGAGCTTATTGAAGAAACTTTTGCAGATATTGAAGAAGAGCTTCAAGCAAAAATTGAGGGACTTGAAAAACAGATTGAGTTTGCTTCCGAGCGACGCAATATGACAATTCAGGTCAACAGAATTGCAAAAACCGCAATTGATATTTTTCGTGAAATAATTGAAAAAGATAAGCTTGATAAGAGTGATTTATCGCTGATTGTTGATAAAATCACTGTGTTTGAAAACAACATTGAAATTCAGCTTAAAGCCGATATAACGATGCTGCTTGAATGCGGAACTGTTACGAAAGAGTTGATTGAAGAATCAAACTATGTAGGTAAAGCCGTAAATTTTAATTGGGACATCGAAGGTAACTTATCAGCCACAATAGTCCAGAAGGCTAATCACCGGACGGACAAGGCTTTCGGTGTCAATGTTGTATGTGAAGGCGACCCGTTGGAGATTTACACGGATTCGGATGGGGAGGTTATATTTAAAAAGTATTCACCCATCGGGGAGCTGTCGTCCATTACGGGTCAGTATGCCGATGTGCTTGCAAGGGGCACGGGTCTTGCGGTTGTTATCACCGACCGTGACAGCGTTATTGCGTGCGCGGGCGTATCTAAAAAAGAGGTGCTTGACCGCAGAATCAGCGCAAGCCTTGAATCGCTTATGGAAAAACGCGAAAACTATGTGTGCTGTGTTGACAGCGAGCGAATGAAGCCTGTAGAGGGTTACAACAGAGAAGCGGCGGTTGCATTTCCGATTATCGGCGGAGGCGATGTTTCGGGTGCGCTTGTTATGCTGCTTAACGAGAACGGTTCGTGCCCGACCCAGACGGAAACCAAACTTGCACAGATTGCGGCATCATTCCTGGGAAAACAGATGGAAGAGTAAAAAACACACCGCAGAACCGTGATGATTCTGCGGTGTGTTTTTATTTCAGATTATAAAAATCAGAATGAGCCGTCCATAAATACAACGTCAACGAGGAGAGCGGGGAGCATTACGAAAACTCTGGGAAGCCACTCGATGAATGTGTAAGCGGCAAGACCGAGGAAGCTGGGGATAACACCGAGGTAATATTCAACTTCGCTTGTTGTGTTGTCACCGGTGAAGGTGATTTCGTTCTGACCGACTTCCTTTTCAAGGGTGAAGCTGTCGTGAAGAGTAACGGTGGGAGCTTCGTTGATGTCAACGAAGTTGCCCTCTTCGTCTTCCTTAAGGTCGGAAACAACATATGAATTGAGGGTGAGCTTTCCGCCGTCGATAGCAATTGTGTTGAAGATGCCGCCCTTGTAAAGCTCATTTTCGTTATCGTGGTTTTCACCGTTCCAGTAATGACCGTCGTTCTGGGTTGTGAGAGCGGCGATGTGCTTGGTGTTCATCATATAGCCTTCAAGGAAGTTGCGGACACCGTATCTCTTTGTTCCTGCTGTGCCTGCGAGAACGTAGGTTGTACCGTTTTCGTTAACCATATTAAAATTGAGGGGCTGAGTTCTGAGGTACTGATGGTCGTGACCGCTCATAACGAGGTCAACGTTGCATTCGTCGAGAACTGCGGTGAGTGCTCTCTTGAGATAGAGTGCATCGGGCCACTTGCCGTCCTTGCCGAGGGTGTAGGGTGACTTGTGCATACAAACGATTTTCCAGTCCTTATCGGTGCCCTTCATATCGTTTCTGAGCCAGTTGAGCTGTGCGAATGAGATTGAAAGAAGGTCGTTTGTGTTGAGAACTGCGATGTGAGCGTTGCCGTAGTCGAATGAATAGTTAACGCCGTTGAGATTCTGAACGCTTTCGCTTGTGTCAAGGTTGAACATATTGTTGAACCAATCCCATACGCCGAGACCGTCGTGGTTGCCTGCGATGGGAGCGAGGGTTGTGTTGAGGTTGATAGCCTTCATTGCCTCATCGTAAAAGTCCCATTCTTCGTTAGTGCTGTCGTTGGTGAAGTCGCCGAGGTTAAGCATAAATTCCGCACCGGGCATAGTTTCAAAAGCGGTGTTGATAACTCTTGCGCCCGAAAGGAAGTTGTTGAGGTTGCTTGCCTGAACGTCTGCAACAGCGATGAATTCAACATTGCTGTCGCCATCGTCGGTAACAAACTTACCTGCAGGGCTGAAAACTTCGCCGTTACCTACTTCGTATGAATAGGTTTTGCCTGCTGCAAGACCCGAAACGTTTGCCTTATGAACATAGTTGCCTTCGAATTCGAAAACATCCGCATATGTAACGGTTGCGTTGACCTTTGCACCGCTTTCGTCGTAGATGTTGACAATGCTTGATGTGTCTGCATTTGTGTACCAGGTGATACCCTTTGAGGACTTGGTGTCACCGTTTACGGTAACGGAAATACGGAAAGGAGCTTCGTCCGGTCTGGAAGCATCGGGAGTTGCAGCTGCATCTGAATTTGTTGCGGGAAGGTCAGCTGCATATGAGAAAACTGCGCCGCCCGAAACAAGGGTAAGACAAAGAACGATGCTGAGAATTCTGATAAGAGTCTTTTTCATTTTTTCGGTTCCTTTCAATAATTATTTAAGAGGAATGGAAGTATCCCACTGAGTAAGCCATTCTCCTGTGCGGCAGTTTCTTGCTCTGAAGAGAACTTCATCATCATAAACTTCAACAATGTATGTAAGACCTGAGCCGTTGCCGCCCTCTTCGCCGTCCTCGTTATCGATTGAGAATGCGGGAGCGTTGACTGAATGGAAATTATCAATCTTTTCGTAGCTGTACTGGCTGAAACCTGCGTGAAGATGTCCGTTGATGAGAATTACGGTCTTTGTGTCGGCATATTTTGAGAGAACAGCCTTAACTTCTTCGTTCTGGTCGCCGATTGAGCCTGCGTTCTTGTTTGTGCCGTTACCCCAGGTTGTGGGGAGATTGTGGGTGAGCTTGAGGGGCTGATGAACAACAACGAAAACGGGCATACCGTCTTCTACGGATGCGATTTCGCTGTCAATCCAAGCGAGCTGTTCGGGGCTGATGTATGCCTCTTCAAATACCATTTTATCCGAGCCCATAACGATGAACTTGTAGCCGTTGACAACCTCCGAATATGCAAATTTACCCTCTGCATAAGCGTTGTCGGTCATAGAAGTGTCACCGTTTAGCGCATTTGTGAAGGTTGAGAAGCGTTTGTAGCTCTGGCTGTATGCACGCAGTCTGATATCGTGGTTGCCTTCAGCCATAATGTAGCGGGGAGCAATGCCCTTAAGCTCGTCATAAACAAGCTGATATTCCTCTGCAAGACCGTTCTCTGCGATATCGCCTACGCCGACGATTGCATCAAGTCTGTCTGCATTGCGAAGGTCGATGCTTGCTTCCTGCAAAGCCTGATATCTGCCGAACATATAGTTTGAAACCTGAGGGTCTGCAAGGGTTGCGAAAACGAGCTTCACATCGTCATTTTTTGCCTTGATGGTGTCATCCGTTGAGGGTGCAACAACGCCGCCGTTGATTGAATAAACGAGCGACATAATGAGCGCGAAAAGCTTAAAGAAAATCTGCTGAACAAAATTTAACGACATAACTATGCCTCCAATTAAAAATATATATAAAAGATTACCACTAAAAAGAGAAATTGTCAACCGAAAAACAGACATACCGCAATTCCGATGCGGAAAAGCGGTATGAAAAATATTGTTTATCTGTTTTTGTCAATCTGTTTTTTTCTCTTCGATAATTTCGTAGACGAAGGTATCTCCGTATTTCTCGTTGTTTTTTACCAGTCTGTCAAGAATCATATACAGTGTCGGCAGAGCAGTTTTAAGCTCGTCTGTTAAATCTTCAGTATTTTTTATTATCAGCTTTTCAACCGTAGATTCCGTGCATCCGAAATCATAGATCGCATCCCAATTCAGTCCGCAGCGCCCCACGCCAAGCTCAAGAGCTTCAATGATTCTTTCAAAAAATTTGAGTGCACAGTCACACCCCTTGAAATCAAGTGTTCTTGTGTACGGTTCTTCATATATCGCCGCCTCTCCTTCAAGCACTTCATAAACAAAAAATTCTCCGCGGTTTTTACGATAATTTTTTATCTTGTCAAATGTTTCGTAAAGTCCGGGAAGCTCTGGTTTAAGTTTGTCCGGCAGAGAATCCGTATTTTTTACCCGCACTTTTTCCACGATGGATTCCTTGCGAACCGAATCATAAATTGCTTCCCAACTCAGTCCGCAGACACCCACTTCAAGGTCAAGAGATTCTATAACTCTTTCATAAAAATCCTGAATATCGATACAACCCTCAAAATTGAGCCTTCTTGTGATTAATTCTTTTGACAAGAGAACCTCCCCTGTTCTGTAAACGATTTGTTGTTTGTATTATATCATATTATCATTATTTATGCAAAAATTTGTTTTAATCAACGGGACGTCAAGGATGCCGTCCCCTACACATAAAAAATAATCGGAGCCAAGCATCCCTTCATTTTGCATTCTGCACTCTGCACTTTGCATTTTGCATTTATTGAAAGGTTTATACAAATAAATTTCAAAAAAGTTGTGCAATTTGGAATATTTAAAGACTTTACAAACGGATTGAAAAGTGATAGTATAATCAATGGTGTAAAATCAATCTCACTAATAATGGTTTAAAAACTTTTAGGAGGAAAAAGACTATGGCAAGAAAAATGAAGACCATGGACGGTAACAACGCCGCTGCATGGGTGTCATATGCCTTTACTGAAGTAGCAGGCATCTACCCCATCACTCCGTCAAGCCCCATGGCAGACTATGTTGACCAGTGGTCAGCACAGGGTATGAAGAACATCTTCGGCACAACCGTTAAGGTTGCTGAAATGCAGTCAGAAGCAGGTGCAGCAGGTACCGTTCACGGTTCACTCGCAGCAGGTGCTCTCACAACTACCTACACTGCATCACAGGGTCTTCTTCTTATGATCCCCAATATGTATAAAATCGCAGGTGAGCTTCTTCCCAGCGTTTTCCACGTTTCGGCACGCTGCGTAGCTTCACACGCTCTTAACATTTTCGGCGACCATTCAGACGTTTATGCCTGCCGTCAGACAGGTTTCGCAATGCTCGCTGAAACAAATACACAGGAAGTTATGGACCTCGGCGCTGTTGCTCACCTTGCATCAATCAAGGGCAGAGTTCCCTTCATCAACTTCTTCGACGGTTTCCGTACATCACACGAGCTCCAGAAGATTGCTGTCTGGGATTTCGAGGACCTCAAGGAAATGTGCGATATGGATGCTGTTGAAGCATTCCGCAAGAGAGCTCTCAACCCCGAGAGACCCGTTATGCGCGGTTCACACGAAAACGGCGACATCTTCTTCCAGCACAGAGAAGCTTGCAACGCTTA
>JAZSLR010000088.1:0-6097 GCA_045535475.1 Acutalibacteraceae bacterium
TCAACGTGCTCCATAATACCGGGGATAAGAACATCCTTGCCGTCGGAGATAACGTCAACTTCAAGCTCTGTACCCATCATATATTTATCAATAAGAACGGGATTCTCGATTTCGCCCGAAAGGATGATATCCATATAACGTTCAACGTCTGCATCCTCGTGAGCGATGGTCATATTCTGACCGCCGATAACGTATGAAGGACGGAGAAGAACGGGGTAGCCGAGGGTGTTTGCAGCGTTGAGAGCTTCCTGCTTTGTCATAACGCCCATACCCTTGGGTCTGCGGATTGCAAACTTTTCAAGAAGAGCATCAAAGCGTTCTCTGTCCTCTGCGGTGTCAATACCGTCAGCAGATGTGCCGAGGATTGTGATACCGTTTTCATCAAGGAACTTGGTGAGCTTGATAGCGGTCTGACCGCCGAAAGCAACAACAACGCCGATCGGCTGTTCAACCTTGATGATGTTCATAACATCTTCGGGAGTAAGAGGCTCAAAATAAAGTCTGTCGGCTGTGTCATAGTCGGTTGAAACGGTTTCGGGGTTGTTATTAATGATAGCAACCTCATAACCGAGCTCTTTAAGAGTCCATACGCAATGAACTGATGAATAGTCGAATTCGATACCCTGACCGATTCTGATGGGACCCGAACCGAGAACGATAATTCTTTCTTTCTTGTTATTTTCAAGGAAGGGACGTGCTTCACATTCCTCGTCATAAACAGAGTAGAAATAGGGAGCTGCAACGGGGAAGTTTGATGAGCAGGTGTCAACAATCTTGTATACGGCATCCTTGTGTGCGGGAAGCTCGCTGACGCCCGAGAGTCTCTTGAGTGCGGCGTCGGTATAACCGTATGTTTTACCCTGGTTGTAAAGCTCGGTTGTCAGATTGCCGTTTTCGATTGCTTTTTCGAAATCTGCAAGATTCTTGAGCTTGAGAAGGAACCATTCGGTAATCTTTGTGATTTCGTGGATTTCTTCAATTGACATTCCGCTCTTGATTGCCTCAAACACCGAGAAAAGACGCATATCATCGGTATTCTTGAGTCTGTCAACAAGAGAAGCGTTTGTTTTGGGAGCAGCATTGAGAGTGTCGAGAGAAATTTCTGCACCTCTGACAGCTTTCATAATTGCGCTTTCAAATGTTGTACCGATTGACATAACTTCGCCTGTAGCCTTCATCTGGGTACCGAGCTGACGGCTTGCGTTAACAAACTTATCGAAGGGCCACTTGGGAAGCTTGACAACGATGTATTTTACATCGGGTTCAAACTTTTCACAGTTAAGACCGGTTTCTTCGTTTTTGATTTCATCAAGAGTGATTCCGAGTGCAAGCATTGCGGTAACCTTTGCAATGGGGTAACCTGTTGCTTTACTTGCAAGTGCGGATGAACGTGAAACTCTGGGGTTAACCTCGATAACAGCATAATCCATACTGTTGGGGTCAAGAGCAAACTGGCAGTTACATCCGCCGATAATGCCGAGTGCATCAACGATATCAAGAGATGCCTTGCGGAGCATCTGGAATTCTTCGTCGGTAAGCGAAAGAGCGGGAGCGGCAACGATACTGTCACCTGTGTGAATGCCTACGGGGTCAAAGTTTTCCATACTGCAGACAGCGATGCAGTTGCCTGCGCTGTCGCGCATAGTTTCAAACTCAATTTCTTTCCAGCCGAAGATATATTTTTCAACAAGTACCTGAGTGATGGGGGAAAGGTCAAGACCTGTTTTAGCAATAACTGCAAGCTCTTCTGCATTGTTTGCAACGCCGCCGCCGCCGCCGCCGAGTGTGAACGCGGGACGGATGATGATGGGATAACCGATTCTCTCTGCAATTTCAAGAGCAGTTTCTACATCATTTGCGATTTCTGAAGGAATAACCGGCTGATTGATTGATTCCATTGTATCTCTGAACATTTTTCTGTCCTCAGCCTTATCGATGGCTTCGGCATTTGTTCCGAGAAGCTTAACGCCCATTCTGTCAAGATAACCGTCTTTGCTCAGCTGCATAGCGATTGTAAGACCGGTCTGACCGCCGAGACCTGCAAGAAGGCTGTCGGGCTTTTCTTTTTCAATGATTCTCTTAACGGTTTCTGCGGTAAGAGGCTCAAGATAGATTTCGTCTGCAAGTGCCTTATCGGTCATAATTGTTGCAGGGTTTGAGTTTACAAGAACAACATCAAGTCCGGCATCCTTAAGAACACGGCAAGCCTGTGTTCCCGCATAGTCAAATTCGGCAGCTTGTCCGATAACAATGGGACCCGAGCCGATAACCATTACTTTTTTAATATCTTTATTGATTGGCATATTAAAACCCCCTTGTGTTGATTAATCTTTAAGAAGCTTTACGAGAACTGCTTTCTGAGCGTGAAGTCTGTTTTCTGCTTCTTCGAAAATTTCTTTTGCGTGTGCTTCAAATACTTTTGCTGTGATTTCCTCTTCGCGGTGAGCGGGAAGGCAGTGAAGAACCATAGCATCGGGTTGTGCAACAGCCATAACGCTGTCGTTTATCTGATAGCCGTCAAAAATCTTCTTTCTTTCTTCGGCTTCGCTTTCCTGACCCATTGATGCCCATACGTCTGTGTAAAGAACGTCTGCATCCTTTGCAGCTTCAAGAATATCGGGTGTGCAAACAAAATCGCCGTTTTCAGCAGCCCATTTCATAATTTCGGCATCAGGTTTATAGTTTTCGGGGCACGCAATGCTGACTGACATACCCATCTTGATCCCGCCGACGATAAGTGAATTTGCCATATTGTTTCCGTCACCGATGTAGCAGAGCTTGTTACCCTTGATTGAACCTCTGAATTCGCGGATTGTCATAAGGTCAGCAAGCACCTGGCAGGGATGGCAGTAGTCGGTAAGACCGTTGATGATGGGGATTGAACCGTATTCGGCAAGAGTTTCAACATCGCTCTGGTCAAAGGTTCTTATCATAATTCCGTCAAGATATCCGGAAAGAACACGTGCGGTGTCGTTGACGGGTTCGCCTCTGCCGAGCTGAATGTCGTGAGAGCTGAGGAAGAGCGCCATACCGCCGAGGTCATACATACCGACTTCAAAAGAAACTCTTGTTCTTGTGGATGACTTTGCAAAAATCATACCGAGAGTTTTGCCTTTGAGGTGGTGATGCTCGATTCCGTTTTTCTTTTCGTATTTGAGCTGATCGGCGTGATTGAGAATCTCGTTAATTTCGTTTGTGCTCAAATCCATAAGTTTGAGTAAGTGCTTCATATATGCCTCCAAAAACAATAATTAACTGATTTAAGTTTATATTCGATATATTATAACATATATATTTTTATTTTTAAATATCAAAATCAAAAAAAGTTACATTTTTTTGCAAAAAATACCGTCATCAAAAATGATGACGGTGCAATAAATAACAATATGAGAAAACGGGAGAATTGCCCGCAGCATCTTTAGTGCAGCAGGTTGAAAATTCTTTTGATTTTTTTGAATCAATAATCATTTATTATCTCCCGTAAATTCAATAAGTGCAAAATTTTGTTCCTGAGAAAATCCCGAAACGTTAAAAAGAACAAGAACTCCGTCGTATTCGGACGGATTAACTTCTTTAATCTGAGCATAAGAGCTGTATCTCGGGTCAACAAGAGTTATTTCCGAATAATGTTCTGCAACAAACGGAACAAAACAGTTGGCATAGCTGTCTTTGATAATCAGAAGCTTTTTGCCGTTGGTAATATTGAGATTTTCAATTGTGCAGATTCCGTGGTTGCCCGATAAGAAATAAGAATATTTGTCTTTTTCATTCAGAAATTTTTCAAAATATAATGAATTATATATTTCATCTTTGATGCGGAATTTGAATTCTGTATCGGAAACAAAAACATCTATTGAATCGGATTTTATTTTTTCATTGAGTGTTTTTGAGTAAAGCGTGCCTTTGAATTCGTTTGACATTGTTTTGAATTCGGCGGAATCATCGGGATTTATTCCGAGATGTTTTGCGGCTTTAAGATAAGCACGGTGTGCGGCGGCTGTAGTCCAATGATGGTCTGTTCTGTAAAATGCATAATCCAAATTACAGATTTCCCGGGAAACATCTATTGCTTCGATATTTTTCAGTTTTGAAAAACAGTAGTTTATGTATTCGGTTTCGGTGTCAAGATTGAGATATTCAGGCAAAAAATCCTTGAATTTTTCTTGTGCGGTAACAACCGGCATAAAGTAAAACGGAACGTTGCTGAATTTGTTTTTCAATTTATTCAGCGAAGCAATGTTTCTGTCTGTCAGTTTGTAGTCTACATCCTTGAAAGTCTGAATCAGATTACCGTTATATTCAAAAACACCGTTTATTTCGTTTTTGCCGATTGATTTTTCAATGCTGTTTTTTAACTTTATAAATTCTTCTCTGAACACAAAATGGTCAGAAAAATAATCAGCCATACCCGTCATAAATGTACGGCTTTTCCAGCTTTCGGCAGTCAGTTTCGGAAATTCGGCAAGAGTTTTGTTTTCATTATAGCTGACCGTTTCTTTCTTTCCGAGAAGAGTGAAAGCAGGAATTATAATTAATATAAGAAAAAAGAGGATAACTCTGAGAACTTTGGTTTTCATTGTATTCTCCTAAAAATTAAAATAAAGGAAGGGATTGTATGATGCATCAACGAGATATGCTATACACGCCGCTATTCCTGCGGCTTCGCCTGCAATGCAAAGAATATCGGTATTTTTACCTGCCGTAATTTTTTTCCAAATCTTAAGCGGAAGACCTGTTGCCGTTATTGCGGCGATAATAAGAATAATCGAGTAATTGTGAAGAATATTGAGCGTGAATGTATCGAACATTGCGCCGGACATTCCGAATAATGAACCTATGAATTCAAATGCTTCGGAAGGGGAATAAATTTCAAATATAACCCAACCCATAACAACCGCAAGAAGTGTGTAAATTCTTGCTATTGCAACGGGAAGCTTTTTTATAACGGATGAAAAAACAAATTTTTCAAGAATGAGAATCAAGCCGTAATAAACGCCCCAGATTATAAAATTCCAGCTTGCGCCGTGCCACATACCCGTCAGAAACCAGACAATTAACAGATTACGGATTGTTTTCGCTTTTCCGTTTTTACTGCCGCCGAGCGGGAAATAAACATAGCTTTTGAACCAACCGCCGAGCGTCATATGCCATCTGCGCCAGAATTCACTGACTGATTTTGAATTATAGGGATAATCAAAGTTTTTCGGGAAGTTAAAGCCGAGCATTTTTCCCAGACCGATTGCCATATCGCTGTAACCTGAAAAGTCAAAATATATCTGAAGCGTAAATGCAATTATTCCGAGCCATGCTGTTGCGGCAGGCAGGGAAGAATAGTCTGCACTTTTTACATTCGTCCACAACTCGCCGACGGAGTTTGCGATGAGTACTTTTTTGCAAAGACCGCAGATGAATAATGATATACCTTTGCTCAGAGAATCAAAATCAATTTTTCGTTCATCAAGTTCTTTTGCAACGTTCTCATAAAGAACAATCGGACCTGCAACAATCTGAGGAAACATTGTAACAAATGCGGCGAATTTGATAAAGCTTTTCTGGACTTTTATGTTTCTTCTGTAAAGGTCAATAGTGTAAGACATTGACTGGAATGTGAAAAAGCTGATACCGATGGGAAGCGGAAGGTGCGGATTATAAAGTGAAAGTCCGAATGCAGAATTCAATGATTCGATGAAAAATCCGCTGTATTTGAACACGCCGAGCAATGAAAGATTCATTACAACCGAAACAATTAAAGCAAATTTGCGGATATTCTGTTTGTCGTCGAATCTGCTCATTGTTCTGCCTGCAAGATAGTCAATAAGCGTTGACAGAATCATTATCAGCACATATATCGGTTCACCCCAGGAATAAAAGAGTAACCCCGAAAAAAACAGAACAGCATTTTTAAACCTGAACGGTACCGAATAATAAATCAGCAGCGTAACAGGCAGAAACATAAACATAAATACGGATTCAGAAAAAACCATAATATATCCTTTAATATGTATTTGATTGTATTTTACATTATAATGTATAATAATTCAATGGAAAATTAGTTACAGAATTTAAAAAAATTATATATTTTTTAATTTATTTTTAA
>JAZSLR010000116.1:0-21986 GCA_045535475.1 Acutalibacteraceae bacterium
TTAAAAAGAAGGCGTAATATGGAAACTTTATTTTGTATATCAATAGCACTCGGTGCGGGACTGATTATGTCCCGTCTTGCAAAGCCGCTCGGACTTCCGTCGGTAACGGCATACCTCGTTGCAGGTATCCTCATCGGCCCCTACTGCCTCGGCAGATTCGGCATTGAAGGTCTCGGCTTTATTTCACACGAAAACGTCAAGGATTTCGAAATCATCTCCAGCGTTGCGCTCGGCTTCATAGCCTTTGCAATCGGTAACGAATTCCGTCTTTCACAGCTCAAAAAGCTCGGCGGCACGGCAACCTTCATCGGTATTTTCCAGGCTGTTGTCGCAACACTCCTCGTTGATGCCGCTCTCATCGGACTCCACTTCGTCCTCGGCGAAGAAAAGCTTCCGCTTTCAATGGCAATCACCCTCGGCGCAATCGCCGCCGCAACCGCACCCGCGGCAACGCTTATGGTTGTCCGTCAGTACAAGGCGAAGGGTAAGCTGACCGATTTGCTCCTGCCCATCGTTGCTATCGATGACGCCGTCGGTCTTGTTATTTTTGCAATTTCATTCGGCGTTGCAAAGGCTGTTGAGCACGGCGAATTCAACGTAAAGGCAATTATTCTCGAGCCGCTGATTGAAATAGTCTGCTCGCTCGCACTCGGTGCCGTTATGGGCATCCTCTTCTCGATTTTCGAAAGATTCTTCAGCTCCAACAGCAAGCGTCTGTGCCTCTCCGTCACCTGCGTTATCTTCACCGTTGCGCTTTCAATGATTAAGTTTGAAATCGGCGGAATTCACGTCGGATTCTCCGCACTTCTTGTGTGTATGATGCTCGGCACAATCTTCTGCAACGTCTGTGACTTCTCGGCTGAAATTATGGAAAAGACAGATAAGTGGACCGTTCCTCTGTTTGCGCTTTTCTTCGTTCTCAGCGGCGCAGAGCTTGAACTCAAGGTATTCGCAGATATCGCAATCGTCGGCATCGGCGCGGCATATATCATCAGCCGTTCAATCGGTAAGTATGTCGGTACATACGGCAGCGCAAAGCTGATGAAATGCGACGAAAAAACAACGAAATATCTCGGCATCACCCTTCTTCCGCAGGCAGGCGTTGCGCTCGGAATGTCCGTCACCGCAATGGAGCTTGGCGCAGTCGGCGAAATGATAAGAAACATTGTTCTTTTCTCCGTTCTTGTTTATGAACTTGTCGGCCCGATGCTCACAAAGATTGCCCTCACAAAGGCAGGCAACATCGAACCCAAACCCCACGAAAAGAACAGAAAACACAGAACCGCTCCCGCAAAAATCAACTAAAAAATTCAACCCGCCGTTCCATTTCGGAACAGCGGGTTATTTTAATGAAAACTTCAGAATTCAAAATGCAAAATTAAAGAACGATTTTTGAGTGCGGAGTTCAGAACGCAGAATGCAGAACGAAGGGTCGCTTCGCTCCGATTGTATATTGCTCCGCAAAAACTGAAGAATAGTTGTTATGCATTCGGTCATAGGCGGAGCCTATCCTTAACTCTGCATTCTGCTCTTTGCATTTTGCATTTACTGATAGTCTTTCATATATTCGCCGTGGGCTTCGATAAGCTCGTCAACCATAGCCTTGATATCGTCAATCGAAAGCTCGGCGGCGGTGTGGGGCTCAAGCATTGCAGCCATATAGATATCTTCTCTCTTCTTTGTGAGAGCGGCGTTGATTGTAAGAAGCTGAGCGTTGATGTTGGTCATATTCATTGCCGCAAGCTGAACGGGAAGCTTGCCGACGTGGCAGGGATGAATTCCGTTGCCGTCGATAAGGCAGGGCACTTCTACGCAGGCATCTGCGGGAAGGTTGTCGATAAGACCGGTATTGAGTACGTTGCCGCCGATTTTGTAAGGTCCGCCGGTAACGAGTGCTTCCATAATGTAGGATGCATATTCACCCGAACGCTCGTGAGTGATTTCACCATTGTCGAGAATTCTTTCTTTTTCTGCCTTCCAGCCCGCAATCTGATTGACGCAGCGGCGGGGATATTCGTCAAGAGGAATGTTGTATCTCTCGATAAGCTCGGGATACTTCGACTTGATGTAGAAGCAGTTATATTCTGCGTTATGCTCGCTGGATTCGGTGCAATAGTAGCCGAAATTCTTGATATATTCGAATCTTACCATATCGCTGTGCTTTTCGGCAGCGTTCTTTTCTGCGGCTCTTCTGCGGATTTCGGGATAGAGGTCGTTGCCGTCCTTATCCTGAATTTCAAGCAGCCAGCCCATATGGTTGATACCTGCGATAAGTTCTTTTCTGCCCTCGAGCTTGTCTTCCATTCCGAGATGGTTAAGAAGGTCTTTCGAGCAGCTCTGAACGCTGTGGCAAAGACCGATGGTCTTGATTTTGGTGTATCTCTGCATATAACCCGTAAGGATTGCCATAGGATTGGTGTAGTTGAGGAACCACGCAGCGGGGCATACCTCTTCCATATCGTCTGCAAAATCCTTGAGCACGGGAATTGTTCTCAGACCTCTCATAATGCCGCCGATACCGAGAGTGTCGGCAATAGTCTGGCGCAGACCGTACTTCTTCGGCACTTCAAAGTCAATGATTGTGCAGGGGTCGTAAAGACCGACCTGAATGGCATTTACAACAAAGGTTGCATCTCTGAGAGCATCCTTTCTGTTTTCAACGCCGCAGTATTTCTCAATCTTCGCTCTGCCTTCGTTGATATTTTTGTTGAGTGCGCTGAGGATAATGAAGCTGTCCTCAAGTCTTTCTTCATCAATATCATAAAGGGCAATTGTGCTGTCACGAAGAGCGGGAGTGCACATACAGTCGCCGATAACGTTTCTTACGAAAACGGTGCTGCCTGCACCCATAAATGTAATTTTAGGCATTGATAAAAACCTCCTTTTTGTCATACGACAGATTAATTTTAATATATCACACCGCTAAAGCTTTAGCAAGAGAAATTGCAATTATTTGTAATTATTTTAATGTAATAAAATTATAAATAATACTTGTAATTTGCACCCAAAGCAATTATAATAATAGTGTTATAATAGGATAGTTATGGTTGCTTCGCAACAACGGTAACCCTGTTCTGCGTTCTGCGCTCTGAACTCTGCACTTAAAAGTTTACTTTTTCTTCAAATTCCGTTAATTAAATTAATTCCAAACAATATATAATTAAAATGATGCTTTGCATCTCGATTCAGGAGGGAATTATGGCAAAAAAATATGTTATTTCCTATGATATAGGAACAACGGGTGTCAAAACCTGCCTTTTCTCAATCGGCGATGAAATCAACCTCATCAGCGCGGCAATGGAAGGCTATAAGCTCTATATCCTGCCCGACGGCGGCGCAGAGCAGGACCCCGACGAATGGTGGCAGGCCCTCTGCTCAACAACAAAAACCGTCTTTGAAAAATGCGATATCAAGCCTGAGCAGGTTGAAGGCATTTCCTTCTGCTCGCAGATGCAGGGACTTGTTCTTGTCGATAAGGAAGGCAAACCCGTCCACAGAGCATTCAGCTATATGGATCAGCGCGCAAAGAAGCAGATTAAAGAAGGCATCGCAAACGGAATTCAGGTTGCGGGGGCAAACGTCTTCAAGCTCATTCCCTCACTCATCATCACGGGTGCGGCGGCGCTGAGCGTTAAGGACCCCGTATGGAAATACAATTGGGTCAAAGAAAACGAACCCGAAAACTTCAAGAGAGTACATAAGTGGCTCGATGTCAAGGATTACCTTATCAGCCGTATGACCGACCGCTTTACTATGACAAGAGATTCCGCTTTCGGAACACTTCTTTATGATATCCGCAAGGGTCACGAGGGATGGAGCAAAACCATCTGCAAGCTTCTCGGCGTTAATCCCGACCATCTTGCCGAAATCGTCGAATCCACAGAGAAGGTCGGCGGCCTGACGGCAAAGGCGGCGGCAGAGCTTGGTCTTGCACCCGGCACGGCTGTTTTCGGCGGCGGCGGCGGCGCATCGCTCATCGGCGTCGGTGCAGGCAGTGTTGAACTCGGCGAAACACATATCTATAACGGCACATCGGGCTGGGTTTCGACAGTCTGCGAAAAGAATGTTGTTGACACTGCGGCAATGATTGCCGCCATCATCGGCGCTCAGAAGGACAGCTTCAACTACTTTGCGGAGCTTGAAACCGCAGGCAAGTGCCTTGAATGGGTAAAAGACCACCTCGCGCTCGACGAAATCGGCATCTTCCTTGAAAAGACCGACGTTGTTCAGTCCACCGAAACCGTTTACACAAGCCTTTATGACTATCTTTCAAAGGTTGTTGACGAAATCCCCGCAGGCAGCGGCGGAGTTATCTTCACTCCCTGGCTTCACGGCAACCGCTGTCCGTTTGAAGACCCCAACGCAAGGGGAATGTTCTTCAACCTCAGCCTTGACACCGGCAAAACCGAGCTTATCCGCTCCGTTCTCGAAGGCGTATGTATGCATATGCGCTGGTTCCTCGAAACGCAGGATAAGAAGGTCAGGACTTCAAGCGTTGTCCGCTTCGTGGGCGGCGGCGCACTCTCGGATGTCACCTGCCAGATTCTTGCCGACGTTACCGGCAAAACCGTTGAAACCGTTGACAGCCCTCAGAACGTAGGCGCAGTCGGTGCGGCGGTTATTATGGCTGTCGGCCTCGGCGTCATCGACGATGTTTCTCACGCAAAAAGACTCATCCCCGCAAAGAAAACCTTCATTCCCAATGAAAAGAATAAAGAAGTTTATGACCGAAACTATGAGGTCTATAAAAATCTTTATAAAAATAATAAAAAAGCGTTTGCGGCTCTCAACGGCTGATAACGTTTTTACGAAAGGACAGTTCCCTATGAAAAAATATTTTGCTCTCATTCTCACATTCGTTCTTATTCTCACCTGCTTTGCAGCCTGCAAGCCTTCAATCAAGGACGGCACCGTTGTTACCGAATTCGGCGGCAATGAAATCGCGGCTGTTACCGAAGCTGACGGCGGTCTTAAGAGAGATGAAGCAGGCAACCTCATCATTCTCGTTACCGATGAGCACGGCAGAAACGTAAAGGGTGAAAACGGCGAATATGAAACCAATCCCGTTGCTATCGACCACGCTCTCGTTATCGGCGACACAATCGAAATGCCTGAATATTCAATCAAGATTCCGAACGGCTGGTCAAACAGCGTAAGCTTTGAAAACCTTGTTCTTCAGAGAGACGGCAGCGCAGATGTCCTCACTATCTCCGTTATTGACGATAACTCATTTGCCGATGTTGCAGAAGAGCGTTCATCTCTTATCACAAGGACAACTTCAACCTACGAAAATGTTGTTACCGAAACAAAGAGCGTTAAGGTCGGCGATACCGATGCATCATTCTTCTCGGCTTTTGTTCCCGATGCAAACGGCTCTCAGGTTTACCTTTGCTACATCATTTTTGAACACGGAAGCGACGTTTACGCTTGTATGCTCAACTCAAACACCGATGCTTCGGCATCCGTTCCCGAAGTTCTCAACATCCTCGGCACAATCGATTACATTCGCTGATTACCTTATAAGGAGATAGAAAAATGCTTTTTACACAAGATATCGGTATAGATTTAGGTACTGCCAACACCCTCGTTTTCGTTAAGGGCAAGGGCATTGTTATCCGCGAGCCTTCCGTTGTTGCCGTTGACCAGAAGAGCAACCCTCCCAGAGTTGTTGCAGTCGGCACGGAAGCAAAAGAAATGATAGGCAGAACTCCCGGCTCAATCACGGCTGTGCGCCCCCTCAAGGACGGCGTTATTGCCGATTTCGAAATTACTGCTGAGATGATTGCCGCATTCATCAAAAGAACAACAAAGAGAACTCCCTTCTCAAGAATCAGGGTTCTCATCTGCATTCCCTCGGGCGTTACCGAGGTTGAAAGAAAGGCTGTTTATGATGCTGCAAAGAGCGCAGGCGCAAAATACGTAAGCCTTATCGAAGAGCCTATGGCTGCGGCTATCGGCGCAGGTCTTCCCGTCAGCGAAGCAACCGGCAGTATGGTTGTTGACATCGGCGGGGGCACCGCAGAGGTTGCCGTTATCTCGCTGGGCGACGTTGTTACCGCAAACTCCGCAAGAGTTGCAGGCGACAACTTTGACGAAGCCATCATTTCTTACATCAAGAAAAAATATAACCTTCTTATCGGCGAAAGAACAGCTGAGGATATCAAAATCAAAATCGGCTCGGCTTATCCCTACGAAGGCGAAGGCACAATCAACATCAAGGGCAGAAACCTTATGGACGGACTTCCCAAGAATGTTGACATCACAAGCGAAGAAATCCGCGAAGCTCTTGCAGACCCCGTTTCGCAGATTGTTGATTCGGTTAAATCCACTCTTGAAAAGACTCCTCCCGAGCTTGCCGCAGACATCATTGACCACGGCATTATGCTCACGGGCGGCGGCGCTCTTCTCAGAGGTCTTGACAAGCTTATTTCTTCAGAAACAAAAATTCCCGTTCTTATTGCAACCAATCCTCTTGACTGCGTTGCAGACGGCACGGGCATCTGCCTTGAAAACGACAGTCTTAACATCACAGGCAACAAAAAATATATTTAAGGTGATATACGATGATCCGCTTTTTGAAAAGCACGGCATTTAAAATATTTGCGGTTGTTGCCGCGGCACTTCTTGCAGGCTCGGTTTTTGCCGTTGTTTCAAGGAGCGGTTCGTCGCCTCTGACGAGCGTAACAAGCTTTGTTTTCGGGCCCGTATCAAGGCTTTCGTCCTATGTTGCGGCAGAATTTTCAAAGCTTCCGATATCATTCAAATCCTCATCAACTCTTTCAAAAGAGGTTGATGCACTCAAAGAGCAGGTTGATACTCTCACCGAGCAGCTCGTTGAGCTTGAACAGCTCCGCAACAAAAACGCTCTCTATCAGGAATTTCTCGGAATAAAAGAAGAACACAGCGACTATGTTTTTGCCGAAGCTGCAATAATCGGCAGGGATGCCGCCGATAATCTCGGCACATTCACTCTCAACAAAGGCTCGCTGAGCGATATCAGCATCAACGACCCCGTTATCTACGGCAAATATCTTGTGGGCGTTGTCGCTTCCGTAACCCCGACCCAATGCACGGTCAACACCATTCTCAACCCCAAGCTCAATGTCAGCGCATACGAAGTGCGTACCCGTGACCTCGGCTTTGTGACCTCAACGGTTGCTCTTGCAAACGAGGGTCATTGCCATATGCCCGGACTTTCGTCATCAACGGCAGTTACCGCGGGCGGTATCGTGTGCACATCGGGCGTCGGCGGAATCTTCCCGAGAGACCTCATCATCGGCAATATCGTTGATGTTGTTGACGGCTCGGTTGATATCTCCGCAAGCGCAATCATCAAGCCCGGCATTGAATTCGACGACATCACCGATGTTTTCATCATCACGTCCTTTGACGGACAAACAAAGTAATCAAACAAAACTATGACACTTGAATCCAACCGCAAAAAGTTGATATTGCGCAGGATATGCCTTGCACTGATTCTGCTGCCGGTTTCCGTTATTCAGAATACTGACGGATTCTTCCCGCAGATTTTCGGCGTCAGGGCTTTGTTGCTTATTCCCTTTGTGGTGTGCATATCAATGTTTGAGCGCGATATCGTCGGAATGCTTCTCGGTCTTTTCGCCGGCGCACTCTGGGATATCTTCGCATCGGGTGCAAGCTTCAACGCGCTTTTCTTAACTGCCGTCGGCTTTATCTGCGGCACGCTTATCAACACGATTATGCGTAACAATGTTGTGACGGCGTTCATTCTTTCAACCGCCGCAACCTTGCTTTATAACATATGTTATTGGCTGTTCCACTATGTTTTCGGCGGGCTTGACAGTGCAGTTTATATGCTTTTGCGCTTCTATCTGCCCTCAATTCTTTACACAGTCATCCTTGTCCCGATTGTTTTCATAATCATCCGCTTTGTGGAGAAAAAATTTATTGAGGAATAAATACGATTCTTAAAGGAGGTAAAGATATGCACGTTAAAATAACCGCAAAAAGGCGCGTTATTTCTGTTGTTGCGCTTCTTTTCTTCCTTGTTTTTTTTGCATTCGACCTTGTTAAAATCCAGATAATCGACGGCGAAAAATATGACGCCGCAAGCTCTTCCGTTTCGGCAAGCACCGCTCCGATTTCCGCCGCAAGAGGCGAAATTGTTGATGAACAGGGCAAAGAGCTTGTCTATAACGATCAGGGCTATTCCGTAATATTCGATGCGGCATATTTCCCCGCATCAAGCGAAAATGAGCAGAGGAATTCCATAATCCATTCACTCCTTCAGCTTTTTGAGAGCAGTACCCTTGAATGGACGGATAATCTGCCCCTTGTTTTTGACGAAAACGGCGAAATCGCCTTCAAAGCAGACAGCGAGAATGAAATCAAACAGATGAAGAGCAGAGATATGCTCAGCCTCAACGACTACGCAACCGCTCAGAACTGCTTTGATGCGCTCATCAGCCGCTATAAGCTTGAAAATTACCAGCCTCAGGACGCAAGAAAGATTGCTTCCGTGCGTTATGAGATGGAAAGAATATTCTTCCGTATCGGAAATCCCTATACCTTTGCGATTGACGTGCCCGAAGAAATAATTGCCAAAATCAAAGAAAACAGCGGCTATTTCAAAGGCGTTGACGTTCAGGTTGTGCCCGTGCGTAAATATGCCGACGGCGCACTTGCTCCTCACATTCTCGGCAGAATCGGTGCGATTGATGCCGATGAATACAGCGAAAAGAAAAACGAAGGCTACAAAATCACCGATAACATCGGCAAAAGCGGAATTGAATCCGCAATGGAAAAATACCTCAAGGGCATTGACGGCGAAGCCACAATTTACACCGACGGCGACGGAAACCGCTCGACCGAGGTCACAACCGACCCGATTCACGGCAACACCATCGTGCTTACCATTAACGCAGGTCTTCAGGAAGTGACAAACCGTGCTCTTGAGCAGGCTCTCTGGGATTATGCGGGCAAGCAGGGCAATATGGTTGAAAATGCAGGTGCGGCAGTTGTTATCAACTGCAAAACGGGTGCAATGCTTGCCAGCTCAACCTACCCGACCTATGATATTTCGACCTACAGCGAAAACGTCGAAGCGCTCAACAGTGCACCGGGTTCACCTCTCTGGAACAGAGCTCTGCTCTCAACCTACGCAACGGGTTCAACTATGAAGCCCTCTGTTGCGATTGCCGCTCTTGAAGAGGGGATTATCGACACCGAATACACCTTCTACTGCAGCGGTTTATATACCTATCTCGGTCAGCAATTCAAGTGCGAGCAGGCGCACGACAGCAGATTTGTTGACGTTGTTCACGCAATCGACGAATCCTGCAACACCTTCTTCTATGAAGTCGGCAAGATGCTCGGAATCGAAAAGATGAACGAATACCGTACTCTTTTCGGACTCGGCGCAAAGACGGGGTGTGAGCTTGGCGAAGCTGCGGGCGTGCTTGACAGCCCCGAATACCGCGCATCGCTCAATCAGAAATGGCTCCCCGGTTACACCGTTCAGTCTGCAATCGGTCAGGCGGGCAATCTTTTCACTCCCATTCAGCTTGCAAACTACTGTGCCACCATTGCAAACGGCGGCACACGATATAAAACCCATTTCGTAAAATGTATAAAGAGCTACGATTATTCGCGCACAATCCTTGAAACCAAACCCGAGGTTGTTGCAAACACGGGCGTTTCCGATGCAACACTCGAAACGGTCAAGCAGGGTATGCTCGAAGTAGGTACCACGGGCTACTGCGCAAAATATTTTGCGCATCTTCCCGTCAAGGTTGCCGCAAAGACGGGTACTTCCCAGGAAATCCGTAAGCTTGACGGCGTTTCCGTTAAGATTAACAACGGTTTCCTTATCGCATTCGCACCCTACGAAAATCCCGAAATCGCTGTTGCCGTTGTCGGCGAAGGTATGACCTCGGGCGCATTTGTTGCCCCTGTTGTTGCCGAAATTGTTGACTACTACTTCGGTCAGAGCGATTCAATGGAGCTTTATCAGACTGAAAATACACTTATTCCCTGATTTGAGTGCAGAGTTCAGAGTGCAGAACGAAGGTCTGCAACGCTTATTTTAATTCTTCATTTTCCGAAAGGAGCAGCATATGGCAGAAATCATCCTCATCGCCTCGGGTAAAGGCGGCTCGGGAAAATCAACATTTGTGAGCGGAATATCAAATGCACTTGCCGACCTCGGCAAAAAGGTGCTCGCGGCTGATTGCGATATCGGTCTGCGTTCGCTCGACCTGATGTTCGGTGTAACCGAAAATGTTGTTTTCGACTGGGGCGACCTTCTTCTTGAACGCTGCACCCGTGAGCAGGCTGTCATCAGCGGAAAAGTTGATTTTCTTGCCGCTCCGAGAAGCTTCGACGATGATTTCACTCCCGAAAGCGTTTCAAAGCTTTTCCGTTCTTTTTCGGATGACTATGACTACATAATTCTTGATGCACCCGCAGGCATCGACAGGGGAATGCAGCTTGCCGCAAGCGCCGCTGACCGTGCAATCGTTGTTTCAACGGCGGACAAGGTCTGCGTAAGAAGCTGTGCAAGAGCCTTTGACGAGCTCCGCAGACTCGGAGTTGACGATACCCGATTGGTTATAAATATGTTTGAAGTAAAACCCGCCTGCAAGCACAAGCTTCTTAATATCGACCAATGCATCGATGAAACCGGAGTTCAGCTCATCGGCGTTATTCCCAGAGATATCAACATAGGTTTCAGCTCCGTAACGGGCAAGGCACCCGATGCCGATGCGCCCTCATCGCTTGCATTTAACCGAATTGCAATGCGCATCACAGGCAAGCGTGTGCCGCTTATCTGCGAGTAGGAGGAAGCTATGGATAACAGAACTATTGCCGCCATTGCAACTCCGAATGCACCCGGCGGAATCGGAGTAATCCGTATTTCGGGCGAAAACGCAATTGAAATTGCCGATAAAATATTTCGTCCCGTCAGCGGAAAACCGTTGACCGAAAGCAGGGGCTACCGCGCCCATTTCGGTGATGTATATTATAATAATGAAAAAATCGACGAGGCGGTCTGCCTCGTTTTTCGTGCACCCGCAAGCTATACGGGCGAGGACGTTGCGGAAATTTCGTGCCACGGCGGTCTGTTTGTAACAAAGCAGGTGCTCCGTGCCGCACTTGATGCAGGCGCAGCTCCCGCCGAAGCGGGCGAATTCACGAAGCGTGCCTTCCTCAACGGTAAAATCGACCTTGCCGCCGCCGAAAGCGTTATGTCGCTCATCGGTGCATCGGGCAAGCAGGCTGCCGCCGCCGCACTCAACACTCTTGACGGCAACCTCAGCCGTGAAATCAGGGGAGTGGCGGATTCGATTATCGCAATCTGCGCATCCCTTGCCGCCTGGGTTGACTATCCCGATGAGGACATTGAGGACACAAGCGCAGCGGATATGCTTCCCGTATTTGAATCAGCACATAATTCCCTTAAAGAAATAATACGCCGCTACGACTGCGGACGAGCCGTCACCGACGGAATTGACGCCGTTATCGTCGGCAGACCCAACGTCGGTAAATCAACGCTGATGAATCTTCTTTCGGGGTTTGAGCGTTCAATCGTAACCGACATCGCGGGCACAACCCGTGACGTTGAGGAGAAAATCGTGCTCGGTGAAATTATTATGCGCGTTGCCGATACTGCAGGCATCCGCGAAACCGAAAACGTTGTTGAGAATATCGGCGTCAATCTTGCAAAACGCCGTCTTGAACGAGCAGAATTGGTTCTTGCCGTCTTTGACGGCAGCGAGCCTCTGACCGACGACGACCTCGACATCATCAGTCAATGCGAATCAAAAAGAGCGATTGCTCTTCTCAATAAATCCGACCTGCCTCTTGCGGCAGACAGAAAAATTATCGAAATTGCCTTTGCTCATTCCGTCGAACTTTCGGCTTCAACGGGAGAGGGCAGGGGAGAGCTTGAAAAAGCGGTTGCCGAAATTTTCAGAACCAACGAGTTCAATCCGAATGCCGCTTGTCTGACCAGTGAGCGCCAGCGTCAATGCTGCGTGAATGCACTCGCAAGCATCGAAGAGGCAATCAATGCAATCAATTGCGGAGTCACTCTTGATGCGGTCAACGTCTGCGCCGATTGCGCGATTGACGCACTCCTTCAGCTCACCGGCGAAAAAGCAACCTCGGCGGTTGTTGATGAGGTTTTTTCACGTTTTTGTGTGGGTAAATAATCCGGAACGGATAATAACCGCCCGATAAACGCATAGGAGTTTATATGAAGATAAAAAAATCCATAGCCGTGATATTCTTAGCTGTTGCAGTGATTTCCGTTGCTATTTTTTCAAGCTGCGGTATTGTCATCGACCGTTCTGCCCTATATTCTGCCGAAGGTCTTAACTGGAACGGTGCATTCTACAAAAGCTGCTCGGGATATTATGAGGAAGGCAAAACAATCGCAAAAACCGCAGACGGCAATTGGAATATCAACGAGGTTGAAGGCGACCCCGAGCATAACTTTGTTGTTGTGCGCTCTTTTACTGATGAGTCACTGTATGTTCGCAGCGATTATAAAATTTCCGAAAGCGGAACACCGGGCGTTGTTTATTTTGATTCAGATAAAATTGAGAATTCCGAATTTGCAGAAATTCTGTCTGATATCTATGCCTCCGATGCCGAAACCTTTTCGCTTTCCGCAACACACAATGATGTCGGTAAATGGAAATCCGTCAGCATCGGTTTTGACGGTTGTCCCGTTGCAATTTTCAGAGGATATATCGGTTTTGCTGACGGAAAATATTTTTTCACCGTTGACCTTTCGGATATGAAGGAAAAAGATGACGGAAGCGGCTCGCCGTTTACCGTTATCTGCAAATCTGTAGATAAAAGTTATTATTCGTTGCTTGACCAACATTTTGAATGATTATTATTCTTTTATCGCATTATAACACCTGTTTTTAATTTTTATTAAGCAATATAACAGCGATTTCGGAATACAGCCGATTGTGTGAATTGAAACGAGCTGAGCATCGTTTTAAAAATTTCTATCGTCTGTAAACGAGAGGTTTTTTCATACTAAAAATTGGAGTTTTTTATGGAGTACATTTCTGAAAATTTTGATATTGCGGTTATCGGCGCAGGGCACGCAGGAATTGAAGCGGGTCTTGCCGCCGCACGTCTCGGATGCAAAACCGCCGTTTTCACCATCAATCTCGACTGGGTCGGCAATATGCCGTGCAATCCGTCAATCGGCGGCACGTCGAAAGGTCACCTTGTGCGTGAGATTGATGCGCTCGGCGGTGAGATGGGTATTGCCGCAGACCGTAACACTCTGCAAAACAGAATGCTCAACCTCGGCAAAGGTCCTGCCGTTCACAGTCTGCGTGCGCAGATTGACCGCCGCGGCTACTGCGATTATATGAAATATGTACTCGAAAAGCAGGAAAATCTCTATCTCCGTCAGGCTGAAATCATCGATATCCGCCGTGACGGCGACGAATGGATTCTCAAAACACGCCTTGAAGCACTCCACAGAGTGAAAGCCGTTATTATCGCAACGGGCACTTTCCTTGCAGGCAAAATCTTCATTGGCGACATTTCCTATGAAAGCGGACCCGACGGAATGTTCCCGTCCGTTGAGCTTGCACAGTCACTCAAGAACCTCGGTGTGCTGACCCGACGCTTCAAAACAGGCACTCCGCCGAGAATCAACCGCCGAAGCGTTGATATTGATAGCCTTGAGCCTCAGTACGGCGATGAGAAAATCACCCATTTTTCTTATGTTACCGACTTTGAGGTTCGCAACACCGAGCCTTGCTACATCACATACACGGGCGAAGAAACCAAGCGAATTATCCTTGATAATCTTCACCGTTCGCCCCTCTATTCGGGCAAAATTGACGGCGTAGGCCCTCGTTACTGCCCGAGCATTGAGGATAAAATCGTGCGTTTCTCCGAAAAGGAACGCCATCAGATATTCGTTGAACCCTGCGGCGCAAACACGGATGAAATGTATCTTCAGGGACTTTCATCATCTCTTCCCGAGGATGTACAGCTCAAAATCGTGCGAAGCATCCCCGGACTCGAAAATGCAGAATTTTTGCGCACCGCATATGCGATTGAATACGACTGCGTTGACCCGCTTTCGCTCCGTCAGACCCTTGAATTCAAGGATTTTGACGGTCTTTACGGCGCAGGACAGTTCAACGGTTCAAGCGGATATGAAGAAGCTGCCGCCCAGGGACTTGTTGCGGGAATGAACGCCGCCCTCAAAATTCAGGGCAAAGAACCCGTCATTCTTGACCGCACAACCTCTTACATCGGCACTCTGATTGACGACCTTGTAACCAAAGGCTGCTCCGACCCCTACAGAATGATGACATCGCGCTCCGAATACCGACTCATTCTCCGTCAGGATAACGCTGACCGCCGCCTCACCGAAATCGGCTACAAAGCAGGTCTTATCAGCGAGGAAAGATATAATAACTTCCTCAAAAAGCTTGAACTTATCGCAAAAGAGCGCGAAAGAGTCGAAAATCTCTCCATTCCCAAGACGGATGAAATTGATGCAATGCTTGTTTCACGTGGAACATCCGCACTCGAAAAGGGTCTTAAGATGATTGACCTTCTTCGCAGACCGCAGATAAATTACGAAGCGCTCACTCCGTTTGACAAAAACCGACCCGACCTGCCCGACGATGTTTTTGAGCAGGTTGAGATTGACATAAAATACGAAGGATATCTCAAGCGTCAGCAGATGCAGATTAATGATTTGCGCCGTCTTGAAGTAAAACGCCTTCCGAAAGACCTTGATTATAACGATATTACGGGTCTGAGGCTTGAAGCGATTGAGAAGCTTTCAAAAATCCGACCCGAAACAGTCGGTCAGGCTTCAAGAATTTCGGGCGTTTCCCCTGCCGATATTTCGGTTTTACTTATCTATCTTGAGAGGAATAATATAAATGTATAACACCTCACTCCTGATTTCCGATGCAGAAAAGCTCGGAATTTCACTCACCGACGAGCAGCTCAAGCGATTCGATTTGCTCTCCGACCTTCTTGTTGAACAGAATAAAACAATGAATTTAACCGCCATAACCGACCCCGACGGTATTGCCGTCAAGCATTTTGCGGACAGCATCTCCGTTCTCTCGGCGTGTAATATTCCGCAGGGTGCAAGGGTTACGGATATCGGCACGGGTGCAGGTTTTCCCGGAATTCCCCTGCTGATTATGCGTCCCGACATCGATTTGACTATGATTGACAGCACGGCAAAAAAGCTGAAATACGTTCAGTCAACGGTTGATTCACTCGGACTTATTGCAACAACGCTCCACACAAGAGCCGAAGAAGCAGGTCAGAGCAAGGAATACCGTGAAAAATCCGATATAGTTTGCTCCCGTGCGGTTGCGGCGCTGAACGTTCTTTGCGAATACTGCCTGCCGTTTGTCAAGGTCGGAGGACTCTTCATTGCTATGAAAGCCGCAAAGGCACAGGAAGAAATCGCCGATGCAAAGGCTGCAATCAAGCTTCTCGGCGGTGAAATCGTTGACGAAAAGACGTTTACACTCTCCGACGGCGGCGAAAGAACACTCGTTGTTATCAAAAAGATATCGCATATTCCGCCCAAATACCCCAGACCTTCCGCACAGATTGCCAAAAAACCTCTTTAAATTTAATATGATTTGCAGATTTGCGCCGCTTTTTGGCGATTGAATTTGCTGGACAATCCCCTCTTTCGATGGTATGATTTACTCAACGAACGGGGGGATTTGATTTTTGAAGAACGGAAAATACAAAATCGGCGGACAGATTATTTTGGTTCCGCAGGAAGAAATTTATCCGAATCCCAATCAGCCGAGAAAACGGTTTGATTTTGATGAACTCGAAGGACTTGCCCAGAGCATCAGGCAAAACGGCATCATTCAGCCGATTGCCGTAAGAATTAACGGCAAGGGCGAATATGAGCTGATTTCGGGCGAACGCCGCCTGAGGGCATCAAGGCTCGTCGGCATAACGCAGATTCCGTGCATTATTATGGATGCAACCGATGAAAAGTCCGCACTCTTTGCTCTTCTTGAAAACATACAGCGCAGCGATCTCGGATTCTTTGAGGAAGCGCAGGCAATTGAAAAATTGATAATCGATTTCGGAATGAGCCGTGATGAAGTCTGCAAAAAGCTCGGCAAAGCTCCCCCGACGGTATCCAACAAGCTCCGTCTGCTTCGGCTTCCCGAAGAAATCAGGCTCAAGATTATTCAGGAAAACCTGAGCGAACGCCACGCAAGAGCACTTCTGAAGCTTACTTCAATCAGTCAGATGGAGCGTGCATTATCTATTATTGCGGAGAAAAGGCTCAACGTTGCCGAATCCGAAAGACTGATTTCGCAGATAATGACCAACGACAGCCGCCGCAGACAGCCGCCCGTAAAGCTTTTCAAGGATGTTCGGATTTTCGTTAACACCCTTAACCACGCGGTTGATACTATGCGCAAGGCAGGCATTGAGGCTGACTCCGCCAAAAGCGAAACCGATGAATATATTGAATATATTGTCCGAATTCCCAAAACGGGCAACTGCGTTATCAAAGCAAAACGCACATCGGCATAATACTGACATCCTCTAACTTACCATATCTTTCTCTTTCACACCCACATCCAAGCGGAAGGAGCAGGCACTAAGTGTCTGCTCCTTCTGCTTTTGTTCCACGTGAAACAATATAAAACATTTCATTTTTTTCTTTATTTTTACTTTTCTATGTGATATAATGATAATAATCGGTCAATTAGTATATTAATTATATCATATATAGGAGAGATTATTTTGGGAAAGACAATTGCAATTGTTAACCAAAAAGGCGGAGTCGGCAAGACCACCTCTGCCGTTAACCTTACCGCCGCACTCGGCAGCAAGGGATATAAAATCCTGCTTGTTGACATCGACCCTCAGGGCAACTCAACCAGCGGACTCGGAATCAACAAAAGAGGACTTCAAATTTCGTCTTATAACGTGCTCATCGGCGACTCCCCTGCTAAAGATGCAATCGTTGAAACACCCTATGCCAACGTTTTTGTTATGCCGTCGAGTATGGACCTCGCGGGCGCAGAGCTTGAGCTTGTTGACATTCAGAAAAGAGAATCAAAGCTTAAGAATGCTCTTGCTCTCGTCAAGGATGACTTCGATTTCATCTTCCTTGACTGCCCCCCGTCGCTCGGACTCATCACCCTCAACGGTCTTTGCGCCGCTGATACTCTGATTGTCCCCATTCAGTGCGAATTCTTTGCTCTTGAAGGACTTTCGCAGCTTATCGCAACAGTCAGAAACGTTAAAAGACTTTACAATCCCTACATAGAAATCGAAGGCGTACTTCTGACGATGTATAACGGTCAGCTCAATCTCACTCAGCAGGTTGTTGAGGAAGTCAAGAGATGCTTCCCGAAAAAGGTTTATTCAACCTTTATTCCCAGAAACGTGCGTCTTTCCGAAGCTCCCAGCTACGGTCAGCCGGTTATGTATTACGATAAATCCTCAAAGGGCGCTCACGCTTACAGCGACCTTGCAGATGAATTTTTAAGACTCAACGGAAAGGAGAAATAATATGGCACCCAAAAAAAGCGGACTCGGCAGAGGACTCGGTTCACTGCTTGCGGATAATTCTTTAGAAGAAACAAGCGGAGCACAATCCGTCAAGCTCAACCTTATGGATATTGAGCCGAATAAAGACCAGGCAAGAAAGATTTTTGATGAAGCGGCTCTTTCGGAGCTTGCCGATTCAATCGCTCAGCACGGTGTTTTGCAGCCGCTGCTTGTCCGCCCGATGATTGGCGGCGGATATCAGCTCGTTGCGGGTGAAAGACGTTGGAGAGCAAGCCGCATCGCAGGGCTGACACAGGTACCCGTTGTTATCAAAGAACTTACCGATACCGAAGCCGCCGTTATTTCTTTAATAGAAAATTTGCAGCGTGAGGACCTCAACCCAGTTGAAGAAGCTCTCGGCTATGCAAGCCTAATCAAGGACTTCAGTCTCACTCAGGAAGAAGCGGCGGAGAAGGTCGGCAAATCAAGACCCGCAGTTGCAAATGCACTCCGTCTTTTGAAGCTTCCCGAAGCGGTGCTTGATATGGTGCGTGAAAACAAGCTCTCCGCAGGCCACGCAAAGGTGCTTGTTGCACTCGACGACGAAAAGCTCATCATCTCCACCGCAGAACTCATCGTTGAAAAAAGACTTTCGGTAAGAGAAACCGAAAAGCTTGTCAAATCGCTGACCGCAGAGAAGAAAGAGCCGAAAAAAGCTCCCTCACGTCACACCTTCTTTGACGAGGTTGAGCTTTCGCTGAATAATTCTCTCGGCAGAAAAGCAAAGGTAATCACCAAAAACGGCAAAGAAAGCGGTACTCTCGAAATCGCTTTTTATGAGAAAGACGACCTTGCAAGAATTGCAAAAATACTTGAAGCATTGGAATGAGGTAAAAATTATGAAAGATTATAAGCACGCACTTCGCGTTATGGAAAAGCAGGATTATCCCGCAGACGCAAGAGAAGTTATCATCAGAGCGAATGAAAAAATCCTTGCAGACGAAAAGGCAAACAAAATCTATGATTATATGTACCGTATGTACTGGATAAAGAAGAAGAATTTCGACTGCTTCCGCGACAAGGTAAAGGAGCTTGCCGAATTAATCGGCGAAAACGTTTACACCGTCAATCTTGTTCTTCTCATCAACTGCACAAAGCCGCTGAAGGCAGCCTATAAAAAGGCAGGCATCAGCGAAGAAGTTTACTGGAATTCAATCATCGACCTCAAGGTCAAGATGCTCGAATGCAAAGAGAATTTTGATGTTTACGGAACCTTCGTTGAAGGCTGGTTCAGAGCATTCTATACTCTCGAACGTTTCGGTCTCGGCAGACTTCAGTTTGAGCTTTCCGATTTCGGCGAAGAATTCTACGACGATAACGGCGTTTTCATCAAGGACAGCGAATTTTGTCTCGGACTTCACATCCCCTCTCACCTCGGCCCCCTCACCTATGAGGCAAGAATGGATTCCTATAAAAAAGCTTTTGAGATGTTCAAGGACAGATTCGGCGGTAAATATATTGTCGTCTGCTGCGGCTCGTGGCTTCTTTATCCCGATAACCTCAACATCCTCCCCGAAAACTCAAATGCTGCAGACTTCATTCTCGACTTTGAACCGCTTGATATCAGACGTACATACGATTTCGGCGACTGCTGGAGAATTTTCGGTCAGGGCAAGAGCTGCCTCAGACCCGCAGAGCTTCAGAGAGATACCACTATGCAGAGAGCATTTGCGGAATGGTTTGACCAGGGCAAAAAAGCAGGCTCGGCTTACTCAATGGTTATCTTCGACGGCGAAAAAATCGTTACAAGAAGAACCCGCGAAGAAATGAGAGAACAGTACGGTTATTAAGAGGTAATTTATTATGTCCGATTTATACAGCTCAATCTGCATTTCATCAGTCAAGGCTTCGGCGCTTGAAATTGCGGGAATAGAAGTCCCCGATAACATTGAAGCAGCCAACCCCGTTTTAACGGCTCTCGCCGAAAAAAAGCTCGGTAACGAGAAGGTTGACAGAGTTGTTATCTATAACCCCGATGCCGTTGCGCTCTGGGTTTATCAGAAATATGCTTCGATGTTCACAAAGGCGGCGCTCTGCTCGGACGTTGCGCTGCCGATGCTTTCGGTTATGCCGAGCGTAACTCCCGTCTGCTTTGCCTCGATGTACAGCGGAGTTATGCCCGACATCCACGGCATAAAGAGATACGAAAAACCCGTTCTCACCGTCAACACCATCTTCGATTCATTCATCAAAGCTGGCAAAAAGGCGGCTATCGTTTCAACCTCGGGTGACAGCATTTCAACAATATTCCTTAACAGAAATATGGAATATTTTATCTATGACACACCCGAAGAGGTCAACGAAAAAGCGCTTGGGCTTATCGATGAGGACAGCTTTGACCTTATTGTTATTTATAACGGCAACTATGACGGCACGATGCATAAGCACGGACCCGAAGCACCCGAATCCCTTGCCGCGCTTGAAAAAAACATTGATTTCTATTCGGAGCTTGTTAAAAAAATCAACACCGAGTGGAAAGACCATAAGGTTTTCTACGGCTTCTGCCCCGACCACGGCTGCCATGAAATTGACGGCGGCTGCGGCTCACACGGTTTGGATATGCAGGAAGACTTAAATGTTATACACTTTTACGGAGTAAAAGTGTAAGTGCAAAATGCAGAACGCAAAACGCAGAACGGAGAATTTGATGAAAAGCATAATTGAAATCAAAACTTTTGATTTTGCGGTCAGAACTGTAAATCTTTATAAACATCTGACAACAGAGAAAAAAGAAATTATTCTGTCAAAACAACTTTTGCGTAGCGGAACAAGCATCGGAGCAAATGTTTCAGAAGCAGAACGAGGACAGAGCAAAGCAGATTTTAATTCAAAATTAAATATTGCTCTTAAAGAAGCAAATGAAACATATTATTGGTTAAGATTGTTGCATCAGACAAATTATTTGTCCGATAAAGAGTTTAACAGTTTAGAAGCAGATATTAATGAAATAATCGCAATTCTTGTTTCAATATGTAAAAAAACAAACCAAAAGTAAGTGCAGAACGGGAATAATTAACTCTGCGTTCTGCACTCTGAACTCTGCACTTTATTCGCTCCACCATTCGCTCTGCCAGATGCGTTCAATCAGTTCTTCTGCAATTTTATTGAGCTTTCCGAAATCCATTGCGTCAACGTAGCATTTTTCGAGTGCGTCGTGCTCATCCTTTGCCATACGCAGCGCACAGACCGCCTCATTCATCAGCTCTTTTGATGCTTTCTTTGAAAACATCAGCCTTGCGCGGTGAAGCGCAAGCTCATTTACCGAATAAAAACGGCGGAGCGAAACCGTTTTTGTGGGAATAATATCAGGCTCACAGAGCTTGTCGCAGGTGAAAAATCCGAGCGCAAGCTCTTTTATTATTATGTGGCGGAGCTGTTTTTCGTTGCCGACAAACGGACTTGAAATAACCGAAAATCCGCTTGCAAGAGCATATGAACGAATTTCATTTATCAGCATTGATGCCGCAACCCCGAAATCATCCTCAAAAACAATTGTCGTGTCGCACATTTCATTGACCGTTTCCGAAAAAAAATAATATCCTTTCGGCGTTATTGCATCCAGCATACGTATTTTTTCAAGGCCGATTCTTCCGCTCGGTCTTTTGAAATGGCGGTTCGCAACCCTTGATGCGTAACGCATCAGTCGTTCACTGTCAACGCAGTCACGGCAAATTTTTTCGCCGTCGCCGTAAATTGAAAATGCGGAGTCAATGAAGCGGCGGCAGCGCTGATGGCAGGATTTGTTTTTATCGGTAAGAGATATTATTTTTTCTTTATTCTCAAAAAGCTTCTGCTTATCCCAGCAGTCGCCGAGGTTTATAATTTCACCCGTTGCACCGGGATAATCGGGGTCAAGCGTATGCGGAGAAGTGCCGTCGGCAATGCTGACCCGAAGCGACGGAAAGATAACCGCATCAAGCGAATCGGGGTCGGATGAGCAGTAAATTCTTTCGCAATCAATGTCGCGTCTTTCCATTTCATCGGCAATCTTCCTCATCAGCGAGGATTTGCCCGTGCCCGGTCCGCCCTTGATGATATATGTATACTGACCTTCGATTTTCGGGGTAAGCTGTGAAAAGCAGGAAAAGAAACCGTTTCTGCCGCTTGAACCGAGAAAATATGACTGTTTCATAGTTTTACCTCCGTATGAAATTGAATTCAATATCAATTTATTCAAATAAGCCGTAAATGTTAAAAATTGCCGTTAAAAGCTATGTTTTCTTTTAAAATGAATCAAAAATTCAAAAATTTCACTTGATATTATTATAAATATAATATATAATATTACGGTACAGAGTTTTGTTTTGGTCATGTGGCGTGTGGGTCCTGTGCGACAGGGCACCGTGAACCATGTCAGGCGGGTGAACCGAGCAGCATTAAGCGGGCAGTCTTGT
>JAZSLR010000114.1:0-15209 GCA_045535475.1 Acutalibacteraceae bacterium
CATAAATAAGATGAATGAACTTGAATCAGCCTACACCCGAATACTGTCCGAAACAGAACGAGGGTATTTCATAGCCGGCTTCAAACTCGGTGCTAAAATGAGGAAGGCTTGTTATTATATCACATATATTTATCAAAAAAACATATGTTATTTATAATTTAAAACTCCCTTGCGCTGTTGCTGTAAACAGAGCAGGGGAGTTGAAAAATATGAATTTTGATTCGAGTTGTAAATTAACACCGTGGCCAACAAAGGCATTATTTTATTTCATTTACATATAAAATATATCCTGCTTTTCCGTTGGTCTGACTTACAGCAAACATTCTAGAGAAAAAATCCCTGTACGATTCGGAAGCTTCAGTATAATCAAATCCAAAATACAGTTTTGTTTTCGGAACATAAATACATTGAGGAATCTTATCTTTATTTTTATAATATTCTTCGTATAATTCAAATTCTTCTTCAATATACCATGTTGTGAATGTGGCAGGAGGCTCATCAAAGTAAAAATATATCCAAGGAATAAGACCTGCAACAAGAACTTGTTCGCAAGAATTATCTTTGATTTTTTCCAAATCATCAATAATATTGCTGTATGTTTCAGCTATTTCATTGTTAGTGCGAATTCCTTTTAACGGTCCTTTACCGATTACTGTATCAACAGAAAGAATTTCTCTTCCCGCGACTTTCGCCATTGTATCATCATTAAATTTGATTGTTGTTCCTGAAATAACGTCAAATAAAATAATCAAAATACTAAGACAACACAAAACTTTCATAATTGGAGAATTGGTATTCTTTGGTGAGCTGTCAGTGTTTTTTTTAGGTCTTATATCATCGTATAATTGCATCAAAGACGGCATCAATGCTGTGTTTGAAATCACAAATCCAATTATACCGACATAGTCCAATGCCTGTGAAATAATGCCGAGAAAGATGATATAAACGATTCCTGAACACCAAATATAAAACAGATTTCGGTCTTTTTTTCTTGTCAGCATCAAACAGACAAACGTTAAAACAAAGAGGATATAGGGCTTGAAGAGACCTGCGATGATGTTTTGAAAGGATGATAAACAGTTTTGAAAAGATAAGAAAAGCATTACAGAGAATGATGCTAAAATCCATAAGTTTCTTCTTTCAAGACGTTTTTTATCCCATATCAATGAAAAAATAAGAATTAATGCAACAAAAAATCCTATCGGCTCAAGCTCGAGAAATGTAATGAAAATTGTCAGATAGGAAAACATATCAGTTTTTCCTGTATTAGAAAAAGGTAAGGTGTGATTATCACCGCCAAATAAATTTCCAATATTATTAATTAATTCGGTGAACGTTATTTGGGAAAAGAGAAAAGCAAGAAATATAACGGCAACAATGATAATACCGAGAGTTAAATAAACCCAGGTTTTAACAGAAAGAAATTTTTTTATGGATTCCGAGGGTTCTTTTCTTTTGCTGTAAAAAAGGAGTATAAGAACTGCAAAGGAATAAATAAAGTAAATCAAACAGTTGAAAGGCTGTGCAACAACAACGCATGCAAAAACAATTCCCGCAAAAATAAGCTTCACAGCATTAAGTTTTTCTGAGCAGAAAAGAATTAACGTTGTGACGTGAAATCCCATAAGAGACATAGTGTAATAATCAAGCATATTGACGGCTTCGGGAACATAAAGAAGATAAATAACCGCCGAAACAAGTGCGGCAAAGGTTCCGTATTTTTTCAGTTTATGATACGTAAAAAGCGATACGGCGGTCTGACAGAAAACAAATAAACAGCGAAAATACAGTATCATCCCTTCCGTGCTTTTGTTAATCAACAAATATATCTTCATAGGAAGATATAAAAGAAAAGCAGAAAGCTGGGAAGCGTGCCATTCGTCAACAAGTAAAGCGTCACCTTTAATTATTCGATAGGGAATGGTAAGATAAAATGACTCATCCGGGGAGGAAATTCCGTAAAAAGAACTTCTCAGAAGCGTCATTGCAAATATAAATACGACAGCAAAAGAAATTATGTTATGATATTTCTCCGTAAAATGTAGAAACAAATTTTTGTTATTCCTTTGTTTTAACAATAATTTCCACTTCCTCTTTATACATTATTCTTCCGCCTTTTCTGCCGTACCAAACGGTTTCCCTTGCGTAATCGGGATAATTTGTTTTACAGTTTTCATTATGAATTTTTATCAGAAGATTTGCTTTGCTCAATCCGATATGCTTACCGTTATAAATATTGCTGAAATATTCCGGAAAATTATATCCGATGCTAAAAGATAATTCTTTAATGCACGGTCTTTTAATCATATTTTTCTGATATTTCAGAAGCTCTGTGAAAACTTCTTTTGCAATACCGAATTTATCAAGATATCCCACTATTTCATTGAAAAACAAATCAAAAGCCTTGACGACCTGCAGAAAATACCATTCCTCAATCGGCCAGTTGACATTGCCGAATTCGGGCAGAAGTGTTTCGCACGTGCCGAGATTGTTGGTAACATCATCGAGCTTTTTATATAAATCACTGTATATTCTGCCCGCAACCGAATCAGGACTGTTTTTGAAATGTTCAATTAATCCGAGATAAAAATCACTATATTTTATTCCGTGTTCATTAAAAAGATAGATTGCAAAGAATTGTAAAAGTCCGAGATTGTGAAATGCTCCCGTAACCGCAACAAAAATATTCGCGTCAATCCATTCGTTTTCATTCATATCCTTTGTGGATATTATAACCGAATTGTTCTCTTCTGTTTCGGCACCAAGCTCGGAGTGATGACGGTTAAGCGAACATTTTGCAAATCTGATTTTATGAGCTTCAATCATTTCTTTTTGCGAAAGACGGGCATTGACGAGCATTTCGCAATTGAAAATATTAACGCTCGAGTGCTGCCCTGCTTCGAAAAGCTTGCCGATTCCGTCAGTAAAGCTTTCGAAGGTTTCACCGGGCAAGCCGAGAATCATATCTGTATATGTAAAAATGCCTGCTTCATTGTATTTTCTGACAAGCTCGGTATAGTGAGAGAACGTCATATTAGTTCGGCATATATCATTGAGAGTTTTATCTGAAAGCGTCTGAAGTGAAATTGTTGCACCTTTGCTCAAACCGCATTCATTCATCATTTTATTGATTTCAAAAACTCTGTCATCGCTGTTTTTAGTAAAGCAGAATTGAATTTTCGAGGGGAAACCTGTCTGCTTTTTTGAATTTACAAGCCACTGTGAAATTGTGACATCCCGTTCAAGAATGCCGAAATTTGCATCCGCACAGATGCAGTAGCCGATTTTATGCTCTGAAAGCCACTCAATATCTTTTCTGACCTTTTCCATAGGAAACAGTCTGATGTTTTTGGCTTGTCTGCCCCAATCGCAGTAAATGCATTTATAAGGGCATCCTCTGTTGGTTTCGATTATGCCATAAAAAACATCAGCGGAGTTTTTCATAATCTTGTCGAAAATCCCCGAGGTATACGGTGAAGGCAAATCCCAAACGTCGTAAAACTTATTTTCGGTTTTGATAATTCTGCCGTTTTCACGGTAAGATAAATTCGGTACTTCGCTCAAATCTTTTTCTCCCGAGAGAGCAAGCAAAAGCTCCGCAAAAGGAATTTCGCCTTCTTCGTGAATCAGAAAATCAATATAAGGACATTCCTCCAAAAGCTCCGATGAAGTGTTGCTGACATTATGACCGCCGAAGAGAATGTAAGCTTCGGGAAATTTTTCTTTCAGATATTTTGCGACAAGCTTATTATGTTCGAAATTCCAGATATAGCAGGAAAATGCAATAAGAAACGGCTCCGAAATTTTTTCGGAGCATACATCTTCAGAGTCCTTGCGGTAGATAATGTCGGCAAGAACATAGTTATCTTTAATTTTATCAATGCTCCACGCATAAGCTGCAATTGCGCCCGATGCGTAGGGCAAGCATATTTCTCCGCCGTAATAGGAGTTTGGTTGAATAAAATAAATGTTTTTCAAAGCAATTATCCTTTTATTTTATCTGTTCAATATCGTGTTTAAGCATTATCTCAACAAGACCCTCAAATGAAACTTTTCTTTTCCAGTTAAGTTCTTTTTCTGCTTTTTCCGGGTTGCCGAGAAGAGTAATAACTTCAGCCGGTCTGAAAAATTCGGATGAAACCTCAACCAATACTTTACCTGTTTTTTTGCAGATACCTTTTTCGTTTATTCCTTCACCTTGCCAAACCAGCGGAATTCCCGCTTTTTCGAATGCAACGGAAGAAAATTCTCTTACGGAATGCTTTTCACCTGAGGCTATAACAAAGCTGTCGGGCTTGTCCTGCTGTAGCATAAGCCACATTGCTTCAATATAGTCGCCGGCATAACCCCAGTCTCTTTCCGCATCAAGGTTGCCGAGAATCAATTTTTCCTGCTTGCCGTGTGATATCGCAGCAGCTGCAGAGGTAATTTTTCTCGTCACAAATTCCGATTTTCTTCTTTCGGATTCGTGGTTGAAAAGAATACCCTCGCTGCAGAACATATCGTAGCTTTCTTTATAGTTAACCGTTATCCAATGACCGTAAAGCTTGGAAACGCCGTAAGGACTTCTGGGATAGAAGGGAGTTTTTTCCGTTTGAGGCATCTCCTGCACAAGACCGAACATCTCACTTGTTGATGCCTGATAAAATTTTGCATCGGGTCTGATATCCTTTATTGCATCAAGAAGCTTTAAAACACCGATTCCGTTAACCTCGCTTGTGAAAACGGGCTGTGACCAACTGAGCTTCACAAAAGACTGCGCGGCAAGATTATAAACTTCATCGGGTTGAGCTTCTTTTACTGCCGAGCGAAGCGACGATGCATCGGTCATATCTCCGTAAATGAAATCAATCTCATTTGCAATATGCTTGACATTGCCGAGGTCATTTGAGCTGTTTCTTCTGATGAGACCGTAAACTTTATAACCTTTATTCAGTAAAAGTTCTGCAAGGAACGAACCGTCCTGACCGGTTATTCCGGTAATAAGAGCCTTTTTCAAAATAAACACCTCACATAAAAATTTTTGTTAAAACAGTAAATCGGTATTTGATAACAGCCTGCCCATTGCATCCCACGAACCGATATCATCCCATCCGAAATCAGCTTTCAAAAGCAAAACCGAGTCTGTTTTTTCAAGAACACCGTAATCAACAGAAATTGCCGGCATTTCCGAATAAATTTTATCGGCTTGATTTTCAGTTTCGGCAAAAAGATATTTTTTTACAGAATAAAAAACATCGGGCAGATATTTCTCAAACTGCGAAATCATAAATGAATTTTTTGTGATAAAAATTCCGCTGTTCCAAAGGCATTTTCCTTTGGAAATCAGTTCAACGGCTTTGGAATAGTCAGGCTTTTCTTTGAATTGAGTGTCCGTCAGTATTTCGTTTTCAAGCTCAGTTTTATATTTTATGTAACCGAAAGCGGTATCAGGTCTTGTGGGAGTGATACCGATTGAGATTATGTTATCATTTTTTTCGGCAATACCAATTGCTTTTTTTACCGTTGCCGTAAAAGATTCTTCATCGGCAATATAGTGGTCAGCCGGCAAAACAACCGAAACAGCATCTCCGTATATCTGATTGATTTTCATCATCGCGGCGGCAATTGCGGGTGCGGTATTTCTTTTATGATTTTCATAAAATATGTTTTCCGAGGGAATCTGAGGAGCCTGCTCGGCAATATGTCCGGAATATGCTTTCTGTGTCAACACAAAAATATCGGATGAATTTGCGATTTTCATCGCTCTGTTTACCGTTGCCTGAAAAAAAGAATGATTGTTGCTGAATATCCGCAGGAACTGCTTGGGCATATCCTCTCTGCTTAAGGGTCGGAGCCTTATTCCCGAGCCGCCTGCAAGTAACAGTACTGCGGTTTTCATATGCGTTTATCCTTTCTTTTTTATTTTCATTCCGATAAGCCTGAATAGTAATTTCAGATATCCGTAGATAAACTTCAAAAGTTTTCGTTTTGAAACACCTTCAGCTCTTTTCTTATAATGAATCGGCACTTCCTTAATAATTAAATCGGGATTATTCCTTTTCAAATGGAAAAGCGTTTCTTCAATAACATCAAAATCGCCGCATTCGGTAACAAGACCGTCCAGCAGATGTTTTTTGTAAATTCTGAAATCGGTGGAAACATCCTTTTCTTTGAATCCGAGAAGGATGCGGTATGTATTGTTTAAAAGTTTTGACATTATCACGGAAACCGGCGGGTCGTCGGTTTTGCCGCCTCGGGTATATCTTGACCCGATGGCAACGTCAGCACCGTTCAGTAATTCAGCATACATCTGCGGAATTTTATCAATATCCTGAGAGTTGTCCGCATCAACAACAAGAATCGACTCATATTGAGAATTTGCAATTCCTGTTCTGAATGCATCTGCATATCCGGTGTTTATCTGCCTGATATATTTTGCGTTGTTTTTTTGGCAAACATTTTCGGAGTTATCTTCGGATGATTTTGCGTCAATTACGATAAGCTCATATTCAATGTTAAGTGATAAAATCGTACGATGAAGTTGAGGCAACAGAATTTTCAAATTTTTTTCTTCATTAAATGAAGGAATTATAATACTTATATTCATATTAAATCTCTTTTAAAAAATATATATAAATGATATCATATTGTTCTTGTTTTTGTCAAGATATCAGGAGCACCAACGACAGAGCATAATTTATCATCCGCTTTGCAGTTTTATATTTACTTTGTGACTTGATATGCTGCTGTTGTGAGAGCATTCTAAAGCATCCGAAGCGTATTCAAAAAGTTATTCTGAGTTCTTTAAATTACAAGTTTGTCAAGAACTTTCGTCACCGTGGGCAAGCAGATGATTTTCATTTTTTAGTAGATTTTTTTACGTGTGTATGATATAATTCAACTCGATAGACAGGAATTCTTCCGTCAGTTTCAATTCTTAACGAACGGAAATTCAAAATAACTTTTAACGGAGTTGAAATAATGAAATTAAAAAGAACCGCTTCTTCACTTCTTTGCATATTAATGATATTTTCTTTTGCTTGTGCTCCGTCATATGCAGCTGATATCAAAGGCAATAAAGTACCGTTTATAATAAATGCGGTTGAGGAAATATCAGGAATGTGCATAAGCCTTATTGCAAAATATTGGAATCAAATAACAGATAAATCCGAAACAGATATACCTACAGCAACAGCTAATGCTCCGTCGTGGGTTGAATATAGCGGTGAACCGTCGGTTGAAAATCCCGAACGAACAATAAATGCCGAAACGTGGGTTGCCAATGAAATTGTTTTTGAAAGTGACAAAACCTACACCAATCCCTTTAATGATGTTGATGTGGATTTACTTCTTTTCGGTAACGGAAGATTATATAAAATCCCTGCATTCTGGGACGGCGGTAGCACCTGGAAAATTCGTTTTGTCTGTCCCTCGGCAGGAATATGGTATTATAAAACCGTCTGCACCGATGCGGAAAATTCATCGCTAAACGGCAGAACAGGTAAAGTTCTCTGTTCGGAATACAACGGTGAACACGATATATATAAACACGGATTTGTTACCGTGAATGCATATAAAAAATATTTCACTTATAATGATGGCGCACCGTTTTTCTGGCTTGGTGATACTCATTGGAGCCTTGGCGACGAAACGGTTGATATGGTTAAAACAATCTGCGAAAAACGTGTTTCGCAGGGCTTTACCGTATTCCAAAGCGAACCTATCGGAGCAAAATTTGATTTTACAAACGGCATCACAGAGGATGATATGGCAGGACTTGCGGATTATGACGAGAAATTTGCCGTAATTGCCGAAAACGGTCTTGTTCACGCAAATGCACAGTTTTTCTTCTTCTATTTTATTGAGCCTCTGATTTCAAACAACGGTGGTTTCAACGGCAATGAACCGTCCGATTTGGCCAAATCTTACCTTGAAAAAGTCAGCCGTTACTGGGTCGCAAGATACGGTGCATATCCCGTTATCTGGACTCTCGGCCAGGAGGTTGACAACGATTTCTATTGGAGTGAAACAAACCATCCCGAATGGGGGTTGGAAAACAACCCTTACAAGCTTGTTGCGGAATACATTGCGAAATATGATGCTTATGACCATCCTCTTTCCGCCCATCAGGAGAATGCAGGTGCAACCGCAGCTTACGGCAACGGCGACGGAGCAAGCGATAAATGCAAGGTTTATTTCAAAGATGCCGCACCTTCGTGCTTCAGAGATGTGAAAGCGCATAATTTTTTCGCCGCTCAATGGCATCCTTCCAAAACAGAACAAAGCGGTTTTGAGCTTGAGAAAGATTATTGGTATAATTCGCAAGGCAAACCCGTCATAAACTACGAAGGACAGTATTGCTATCTGTGGACAAAGAATTTCGGTTCAAGAATGCAGGGCTGGACCGCATATCTTAACGGTATGTACGGCTACGGCTGGGGCGGACACGACACCTGGAGCTACCTCAACATCTATGACGAAGAAAATGACAGCTCGGACGGCGTTGACACAATAACGAGCGAAGAAAAAATCAATGCAACCTGGCAGGATTCACTTGAATATGAAAGCTCATATCAGGTCGGATATATGCGCGAATTTTTTAAGAAAACAGAGTGGTATAACCTCATTCCGAGATTTGATAACAGAGCATATTTTGTTCCTGCAAACAACGTTTATTACGCATATGCAAGCAACGAAGAAAACACGGAAATAGTCGTTTATTTCTATTCCTTTACCGATGATTCTGTTGCGCAGAGCGTCAACACCAAATTTTACGGCGGAATAAAAACCGGAACCGTCGGCAGCCTTATTCCCGAAGGAAATTATACATATCAATGGTTTGACCCGGTAAACGGCGGATACTCCGAGGAATATGAATTCACCGCAACAAAGCTCGGAACATTTTATATCGGAGAAAAGCCGAAATCAACCGATATGGTTTTACATATTCAGATCAAATGCAATGAGATTCAATCCTTCCGCGAAACATAAATATCCAAATTTTCAACAAGTTTTGATTATTTCATATAATTCGTCAAAAAAGATTGACAATAATATAATGAATATGTTATTTTAATAAAAAATCATAGGAGGAATAAAAATGAGTAATTTATTTAACATTGAAGGAAAATTTGCTGTTGTTACAGGTGCTTCATCGGGTCTCGGCCGCCAGTTCGCTCTTGCACTTGCAAGAGAGGGTGCAAATGTTGCCATTCTTGCAAGAAGAATTGACAGACTTGAGCAGGTAAAGGCTGAAGTTGAAGCTTTAGGAGTTAAATGTATTGCTGTAAAATGTGATGTTTCGGATAATGACAGCATAAAAAATGCGGTAGCAGAGATTGTTGCTGATTTTGGAAGAATTGATATTCTTGTTAATAATGCGGGCGTCGGTACCGGTGCTCCTGCAGAAATGATGGATGATAACACTTGGGATTCAACAATCAGAATCAACCTCAGCGGTGTTTACTATGTAGCTCGCGAAGTCGGTAAGATTATGATTGAACAGAACTACGGTAAAATTATTAACCTCGGCTCAATTCATTCCACAGTTTCTATGGCAGGAAGCCCCATTTCTGCATATTGCGCAAGTAAGGGCGGCGTTGAAATGCTTACAAAGGCTCTTGCAAGTGAATGGGCTAAATACAACATCACAGTTAATGCAATCGGTCCCGCTTATTTCGAAAGCGAAATGACAGATATGGTTATTAACACACCCGAATTCGGAATGGCTGTTAAGGCTTACTGTCCTATGGGCAGACCCGGCAAAGAAGGTGAACTTGACGGAGCATTGATTTATTTTGCATCCGATGCATCAAGCTATACAACCGGTCAGCTTCTTACTGTAGACGGCGGCTGGACTGCAATCTGAGTATTATATCTTCTGAACCCCATAGAAGCAATGGCTTCTGTGGGGTTTTATATTTAATAATTAAAGAAAACCTGATGAAATAAGTCCTATTATATAAATTTAAACAAATTATGTAATTATTATTGCATATCTTAAAAAACTGTGTTATAATCAGTAAGATTTTGTAACAGGAGAATGATTATGAAGCATATGAAAAAATTGATTTCACTCGTTATGGCATTAGTTATTGCTTTTTCCGCAATAGTTACGGTTACTGCTGAAACCGTTGATTCCGAACCTACTCTCAAAAATATTACAGACTATAAAGAATATCTTGAGGATGAAGGATACCCTGTTTTTACAACGGAAAAATTTTACAGCGTGTTCAATATGATTTCATCTGTTTTTCGTTTTCTTACAGGTTTGTGGATATTTCCTCAGCAAAAGTTCAATGTTGAGGTTGATGAGTTTTTAACAGGTGTAAGCGAGCATATTGCACTTAACAGCGGACTGGATTTCGTTGCGATTCTCGGCAATCTTCCCGAGACAAATCAGCTTGCTGATATTGTAACAACAACATTTAAGATTGATACAGCCGAATTCAGAAGCCAGATGTATGTGCACCGCGATAAATATAACGATGAGGGCAACATTGCAATGGGTGCGGTTTACGGTCTTATCGGAATGTATATGAGCGTTATCAGCAATTGCGAGATTTATGCCGTTCCCCGCGAGGATAATCCCGATGTATATGAAAGTTTTATCCGAGTCACCTATAAAGACGGCGGAACGGAAGAATTTTACCCCGGTCTGCTTATCAACACCGTTACGGGCGAATGCTCAAATGTCGGTAACGACGGCATTGTCGGCACGGGATTCAATATGAATCTTTCGGAAATGATTGTGTATGCAACCGTTAACAGCTGGATGCGCAATTTCGGATTTTGTTTTTTATATGATGTACTCGCAAATTCAATGCCCGTATTCTTCAATTACAATACCCGAAGATTCAAGTTTGAATATAACGACCTCGAATATATGATTCAGATCTGGAAGGGTAATTACACTGTTTCAAACGGCGGTGAGGTTGGTGTTTACTGCCGTGATAAATCAAAATTCGGTTCATACTATGACTGCGCAAACGATGAACAGATGCTTGAAATGTCAATGCAAATTCTTCACGGCGACAAGGTTCTTGTCAACAAGCCTCTTGAGCCCCATTGGTGGGTCAACGGCTTTAATCTCGGAACAAGAATGTATCTGCCCCATACCCTTACAATGAAATTTTCGATTGTTATGACCGATGAAGAAATGCTGAATGCTTTCTGTGAGGCAATTGATAAACATTATATGAACGACGTAACCTATAGCGTTGACGGACTGACCGTGAATGCGATATGGTAAAATACAACCGCTGAACAGCAATGTTCGGCGGTTTTCTCTTTTGTGGATAAATGCATTTAAATTAATCACTTGTTATATAATGATGATTATGATATAATAATCAAAAAATATCGGTGGTGGTAATATGAAAAAAATCAAGAATAGTGTTATTATTGACTCTTGCTTTACCACGGTATTTGTCGGTCTTCTTGTTTATGCGGCATATTCTCTCTGGTATATTTTCAGAGGCGCGGAAAGCGGTACCGACATTCATCTTTATACCGTGCTTTCAAGTTTGGCGCTCGGCTGGTTTTTCGGAGTATTTATAAAAACAGTCACCAAAAAGTCAAAATGGTTTATAAATCTGATTGCTTTTCTTGCGGGCAGCGCTTTATTTCAGGGGCTGATATGGGGTATCAATGCAAAAATAAATGCTGAATGTCTTGATAATGACGATGTTGTTATTTCGGCATTTACGGCAACTTTTGCAATTTCCGCAATTTTACTTTTTATTACATTCATTATAAAAGCAAAGAACAAGCATAAAATTCTGAATATCGTTCTCGCTCTCGTTTATTTTATTGTTTCTTGCGGAGGAGTGTATGTTCTCAATATGGAAAACATAAGAGCACTTGACTATAAAAAGAATATTCAGTTTGACACAATAACCGCGGATGAAATGAACATCACCGAATCCGAAAAGAACCGCTGCAACAATTGGTTTAATGAGATTTTATTAACCGATAACGGCGAATATCCTTTCACTTTCAAGGTTGACGGTGAGCAGTTCAATCCCGATGAATGGGAAAAAAGCTTTGCTCCGACGCCCGATATTGAAGCCGGAAACGTATATAACGGCGGCAAAACCGAATATCTTATTTTGACGAACAAAGAAAAAGCTCTTGAGGTAAAGGTTGAAGCAACAGTTTTTGCGGATAACGCAACCTGTCAGTGGACTGTATATATCAAGAATACAGGTGATTCGGATTCGGGCGTTATCAGTGATTTTTATGCACTCAATTCCTCATTTGCAACATCGGATGCAGAGCTTTATTATTCAATCGGAAGTGACACAATGGCAAGCGATTTTTCGCTTGTGAAGAAAGAATTAAATTCTTTCTCAAGAAAGTTCAGCGCAACCGACGGTAAACCCACCGAAGCTTTTCTTCCTTATTTCAACATTCACGGTGAAGATTACGGTATGGTTCTCGGAATCGGTTGGACGGGTCAGTGGGCTTCTGAATTATCCGAAACAAAAGGGGAGACTGAAATAACAGTCAAGCAGGAGCATTTTAACGCTTATCTGCTTCCGGGTGAAACTGTTCGTTCTCCGCTTGTATCGCTCAGCTTCTATGAAAACACAAATCCTCTCAAGGGCTTCAATCTCTTCAGAAAATGGATAACGGACTGCGTTTATCCCGAAAACGTTACTCAGAATTCATATACCGTAATGGAAGTCGCAGGTCCTACGTCAACGAGAACATCCGATGAAATAATCGAGATTCTTGACGGGATTGATGATTCGATTTTCGCTCAGACCGATGCATTCTGGATGGATGCAGGCTGGTACAGCTATAACGAAGGCTGGCACGACGGCGTCGGAAACTGGACGGTTGATACCTCACGATATGATAACGGCATTTCCGAGCTTTCGGGCTATGCAAAAAACAAGGGGCTCGGTCACGTTCTCTGGTATGAACCCGAAAGAGTTTTTCCGGGCACACAATTCCATAACGTCGGCTCAGCAAACGAGCAATGGCTGATTTCGGTTGACGGTGAAGAAAATATAATGTGGAACCTCGCAAACGAGGAAGCTTTTGAATATTACTGCGAATATCTGCTGAACTCAATGAAGGAAAACGGCATTACCGTTTACCGTCAGGATTTCAACTTCCCGCCTCTTAAATATTGGCAGAAGGCTGATAACGAATACTACGGCGGCAGAACAGGTATCTGTGAAAATCATTATGTCACAAATCTTTACAGATATCTTGATTATCTCACCGAAAACATTGACGGACTTATAATAGACAACTGTGCATCGGGCGGTAAAAGACTTGACCTTGAGATGACTTACCGCAGCATTGCATTCTGGAGAAGCGACTATAATTGCGCTTATCATACCGATCTTTTCGATGCAACTCAGTCGCACACCTACGGCGTTTCGTTCTGGCTTCCCGTTACGGGCTCGGCTCTTTATATGCAGGATGAATATGCTTCAAGGTCCGACATAATGCCTCTGCTTCTTATGGATTTTTATTCTCATACACATCCCGATTTCGGTTTTTATAAAGAGCAGAGAGAGCTGATGGCAGGAAATTATTATCCTCTTGATTTCGGCAGCTTCGATAATGATAAAATGCTTGCGATGCAGTTTTCCGCATCCGATGCACTCTCGGGTACTGCACTGATTTATAAGCGTTCGGAAGTCAAGGATACCGAATATACCGTGAAGCTCAACGGTCTTGTACCTTCACAGACATATAAAGTATATGATATTGATACTCCCGAAACTGTTTATACTTTAACCGGCGAAGAGCTGATGAACAGCGGAATTACTCTCAAGCTCCCCGAAGGACGTAAAGCGATTATTCTTATGTTCGGTGTAGACAGTTAATATACAATTTGTTAATTTTATATCCGACTTTCATTAAAAATATTGCAAATAATGTTTATTTATGATATTTTAAATATATAATTATCAAAGGCAGGTGAGGCTATGTCAACATTAAGAGAAAATGTTGAAACCGCAACCGATAATTCCGTTCTTCTCAAAAACAGACGATTTGTCGGCATAAAAGAAACTGTTGCCTACGTTCTTGAAGATACGGCTCAAAGTCTGAACATCAACGATTTCAAAGACAGATACATATATGATGTTGTAAAAATCGATTTCAGCTATCTTGCAATTCAAAACATTGTTGCAACTGTATGGGATACTTTCAACGACACATTTATTGGCGTCATCGTTGAAAAGACCAGAACCCGTTGGGGTAAATTCAGACCCTATCTTCTCCTCGGTCAACTTCCTCTCACACTTTTGGGATTATGGTATTGGCTGATTCCCTTTATCTTCCCCGATACTCCGGGAGATTACCTTCCAAAATGGATTTTCTATTTTGCAATGTCAATCATCACCGAAACCGCCAACACCTTCACCGCTATTTCCCGTGCGGGCTTCGGCTCCACGATAACGCCCGAGCCATTAGACCGTTCGAGGCTTATTGCGACGGCAAACCTTATGTCGCATTTCGTTGAAGATGTGCCGAAGCAGGTTTTCGGTATCATATACGACCTCGTAATCAACAACAAGGTTAAAATCAAGCTTCCCAAGCTTTTCGCAGGCTTCGGTGTTTCGTTTGCAGTTCTCGGCGCTGCATTCTGTCTTTATTTCTTCCTCACCACAAGAGAAAGAGTTGCTCAGACAATCAAAAAGCCGAGTGTAATTCAGGGATTGAAGGCTATCATTACAAATAAACCGATGTTTATTCAGGTGCTTTCATCATTCCTTAACGGTTTCGCAGTCGGCACAAGCCGAACGAACTTCTATATTGACGTTATCGGCTCTATCACCTGGAAAACCATTGTCGGTATTCCGGCTTTCCCGGTTAAGTTTATCAGCTACAGCTTCGTTGAGCCGCTCAGAAAGAGATTTTCAACAAAAGCTCTGTGGATTTTCGAGGATGCCTGGACCGATATGCTGTGGATGATCGTTTTCGGCATAGGTTCAATCAACAACAACTTCCAGAAAAAGCATATTATTTTGCCAATGATGGGCATTGAAGAAATCTTCGAGATGTGTATCTACGGCTTAAGACGAGTTATTCCCGCAGAAATCAGCAACGAGTCAATGGACTACTGCGAATGGAAAAACGGCTACCGTGCAGAGGCTATGATAGGCGTTGCACAAACAACAATCGCAAAGCTTCAGATGGCTGTTATGGGCAGTATCAACAGCCTCGTTCTTAAAGGTATCGGTTATGTTCAGGGAGCTACA
>JAZSLR010000043.1:0-30474 GCA_045535475.1 Acutalibacteraceae bacterium
AAATTTTGTCTTCCTAAGACCGCTTGGCCTCCGACTTAGAGCAGAGAAATGAGTAAAGTCAAATCTCATTGCGGTTTCATTAACAAGCTGACCCGCCTGCTCAACGTGTGAGCCGAGTGTTTCACGGAGTGCAGCCTGAAGAAGATGTGCTGCGGTATGATTTCTCATTGCAGCTTCTCTATCTTTAACATTAATCTGCGAAGAAACAGCATCGCCGACAGAAATAGAGTCGCCGTCAATAATTTTACCGACGTGAAGAATTATTCCGTCGGGAGTTTTATTTGTCGCTGTAACTTCAAAAACAGCGTTTGCGGTTTTGATAATACCCTTATCGCCTGCCTGACCGCCGCTTTCGCCGTAGAATGTTGTTTTATCAAGAACAATCGCAGCATTCGAATCTACAGTTACTACATCGGCTCTTTCGCCGTCTGCAATAATTGCTTTAACGGTTGCATCGCAAGTGAAATCGGTATAACCGAGGAATTCTGTTGCATCTATATCCTTAAGGGAAGCCTGTCCGCCTTTCCAGGCTTCTGCACCTGCATCTTTACGTGCAGCTCTTGCAGCAGCTCTGCTTTCAGCATAAAGGCGCTTATATTCGTCAATATCAACACTCATACCTCTTTCCTCAAGAAGCTCTTTTGTGAGGTCGATGGGGAATCCGAAGGTATCCTGAAGCTTGAATGCATCTGCACCGCTGAGAACCTTTGAATCACTGTTTGCAATAATATTTTCAAGGAGATTGAGACCCGTATCAATGGTCTTATTGAAGCTTTCTTCTTCAGCCTTGATTACCTTGACGATAAGGTCGTGCTTTTCAACAAGGTTGGGATATGCGTTTGCATTTTCTTTGATAACGGTTTCGCATACATCCGAAAGGAATGTGCCCTGAATTCCGAGGAGTCTGCCGTGACGAGCGGCTCTTCTGAGTAGTCTGCGGAGAACATAGCCTCTGCCTTCATTTGAAGGCATAACGCCGTCACCAATCATAAAGGTTGTGCTTCTGATATGGTCGGTAATAACGCGAAGCGAAATATCATTCTTTTCGTTTTCGTGATACTTGATGCCCGAAATTTCCATAACGTGCTTCATAATATTCTGAACGGTGTCAACTTCAAAAATGTTGTCAACATCCTGCATAATGCAGGCAAGACGCTCAAGACCCATACCGGTATCGATATTACAGCTCTTAAGTTTTGAATAATTGCCGTTGCCGTCGTTATCAAACTGAGTGAAAACAAGGTTCCAGAATTCGATATATCTGTCGCACTCACAACCGACCTTACAATCGGGTGAACCGCAGCCGTACTTTTCGCCTCTGTCAAAATAAAGCTCAGAGCAAGGACCGCAGGGACCTGCGCCGTGCTCCCAGAAGTTATCAGCCTTACCGAATCTTACCATATGATCCTCGGGAATTCCGATTTCTTTTGTCCAGATATCATATGCCTCGTCATCCTCAAGATAAACGCTGATATAGATTCTGTCCTTGGGCATTTCCATAACCTCTGTGCAGAACTCCCAAGCCCATCTTGTTGCTTCCTTTTTAAAATAATCGCCGAATGAGAAGTTGCCGAGCATTTCAAAGTAAGTTCCGTGACGTGCAGTAATACCAACGGATTCAATATCGGGTGTACGGATACACTTCTGACAGGTTGTTACTCTGTTTCTGGGAGGAGTAAGCTCACCTGTGAAATATTTTTTTAAGGGTGCCATACCTGCATTGATAAGAAGAAGGCTCTTATCTCCCTGAGGCACAAGCGAAAAACTGGGCATTCTCAAGTGGTCTTTTGACTCAAAAAAAGCAAGATATTTTTCTCTGATTTCATTAAGTCCCATCCATTTCATAATTTTTAAATCCTCCTATAGAGCTTTTTTGCTCCGTAAATTCACTTTAATAAAACAAAAAAGGGTGCAATTCAGCAATTCAGCAATGGGACGGCATAAAGCCGCGGTACCACCCAAATTGTGCATCTGCACCACTCAAAACCTTTAACGCAGGCAACGCCGCCGTTCATCACGGAAGAGCTAAGGGGCGGCCTTAATCCGCTTTTGTGCTTAAAAACCGTCTCAGCAAATCAGTTTTCTCTCTGATAAGCAAGCGAAGAATTCTTCCCCGTCACAGCTTCAATATTAAAATCATTATCATTCCGCAACCGCCATAAATGACGGTTGCGGAAATTACAGATTAGTCTACAGATTTAAGGTTACTCATAGCAACCCAGGCAAAATCACCGTTATATTTGATGCAGAGCCATTCATTGCCGTTTTCGGCATCCTTGGTTGCATATCCGATAACTGTATCACCGTAATCAAGCTCACCAAGAAGGTCATATTCTGCGCCTGCATCGCTTCTGACGTTAGCGCCGTCATCTGACTTGACCTTATATTTGCCGAGTGTTGTATCCTCTGCGCCAATGTCGCTTGATGGCTCCTGAGCGATAACGTTAATATTGATACCCTTGAATGACGAAACGGCATCGCCTACAAGGATAGCGCCCCATACACCGTCTTTACAAGCTATGAATACGCCGTTATCTCCGGGCATAATGTCGGAATAATCGAAAGGCACAACCTCTTTATTTTTAAGGTCAATAATACCCATCTTGCCGTCTTTCTTAACGGGAATAAGTCCTCCCGAAACGGGGCGGCAATAATCACACGATGCAGATTCGCCAAGCTGAAGCTCGTTGACAGCTTCATATTCATACTTGATAACTCTCTTATCGTTTTCCTGGCTTACATAACCCCATTTATCATCTTTTCTTGCAGCTGCATAGCCTTCGAAATAACGGTCACGCTCATCATATGATGTTCCGTCAAGTTTCTGAGTTGTATCAATTGTATGAGCCGAATGAGGAGTCTGCGAAACAGTAACAACACCATCAAGAATCGTGAATTCATATGATTCGTTGCCGTACTTTACAAGGCTGTGATAGCTGTCTGTGCCGTAATAATCTCTTACGCTGTTGGTGCATCTGTCGAATCCGTCATAATAGGGCTGAAGGATGACATTGCCCTGATAGTCGATAAGACCGTATTTACCTGTTGTCTTGGATTTGAAGTAGCAGCAGTCTTCATCAAGATATACGATTTCTTCACATTCTGCAAAACCGCCTTCAATGAACTGATAGCCGCTTCCCGAAACGGGAGCAACGGTTGTTGAAATATTGTTATCTGCGCCCGACGGCTTTCCGGTATCGGGTTTATCGGAACCTGCTGCAATTGCAACAATTATAATTATTACAACAAGAACTGCACCGATAACGCCGAGGAGTTTGGGATTAATCTTGAACTTGGGTTTCTCGGGTACAGGCTTTACGGGCTTTTCTTCAACCGAGAAATTATTAAGTGTTTCTTCCGAAACAGAAGGAACAGCATCGGAAACAGTGAACGCAGGAATATCAACTTCGTCTTCATCTTCAGTCTGCTCTGCTGATTCGGCATCCGATTTATTCTCGGAAGCTTTTTCCGCATCAAGAATATCATTGATTTCCTTTTTGAACTGAATAATATTATCCGAAACAGCATTGTCAGGTGACTCTGTTGTTTCTTCGGTTTCGGGAACATTTTCAACGGAAGCTTCATCATCATCCGATATTTCGGGTTCCTTTACTTCCGCAGGAACTTCGGGCTCAACAGCCTCTGTATTCTCAACAGCAGGCTTTGATGATTCATATGCATCGATTGCATAGATAAAAATATCTCTGACGTCGGTGTTTTCAATAGAAGTTTCAACGGATTTAAACTGGAAAATTCTCGTTAATACGGGCAATGACTTGGTGTTTTCTGCAGAGGCTTCAATGCCGCAGAATGCAAGAATCTCAGCACGAGCTTTACCGAGAAGAGCGTTTGCCGTGCTTTCGGATACACCGAGGAACTTCGCAAGAACCTGAACGGGCATTCCGTTGTTATAATGAAGAACAAGAGCCGTTCTGAGAACAGGCTTGAGGGATGCAACCGCATCAAGAATCTTCACGCAGGACTCTTTGCTTTCGAGAACGCTTTCGGGAAGAAAGTCGGATGAAGATTCAGCCGCACCTGCTTCGGCATCGCCGAAAACAAACTTCTGGGTTTCTTTATAAACCAATGCAACATTCTGTTTCATCCAAATTTCGAATGCTTCGGGCTTTTTAAGCTTATCAATTGAACAAAAAGCCTTTGCATATGCTTTTTTGGTTATCTCCGATGCAGAGCCGTCGCCCGCACAGAGCAAATCAGCAAGAAAATAAGAAGCTTTTAAAGATCTTGAGTAGAGCTTTGCCATTGCATCGGTATCACCGTTGCTTGCGGCAAGGACATACTGAATAATATTCTCACTCACTTGTGTTTCCACTCCAATCAGTTTTTATATTTTGAAACAAAAATAACCTATTATTACAGTTATATTGATTTTATACCACATTTGGTGATTTGTCAAGAAAAATAACCAATATTATGTCAAGATGTTGTAAATAAAAAAATCACAGAGACGGTAAGCCTCTGTGATAATGAATTATTAAGTTTCGGAAAAAGGAGTGCTGATATGAGTCAGCCTGAAATTTATCGGTTCACGGTTGCAGTTAAAACGGTAAACACTCATCACAAGTCCGATTGCAAAATAAACGCAGAGATTGGATGAACCGCCTGCACTCATAAAAGGCAATGTAATACCGATGCTCGGAAGAAGCATAAGGCACATTCCGATATTAATAACCGTCTGCGCGGCAATCATAAATGCCGTGCCGAAGCAAAGCAGACTGCCGGTAAGATTTCTCGACATTTTTCCGACTGATACCGTTCTTAAAATTATAAATGCAAAAACAGCAAGCAAGGCGATACATCCGATAAATCCGAGTTCTTCACCAACAACTGTGAAAACCATATCGCTTTCGTTAACGGGAACACCTGCGGCAGACTGGGTATAAGTTCCTTTAAAAAGGCCGTCACCCCAGAACATTCCCGAGCCGATGGCATTTACTCCCCTTTGCTGCTGATATATGATATCTCTGTAAACCTCTTCACTCAAAGCCGATGGAAAATAAATCGCAAGAATTCTTCTTTTATGAAATGTTGCAAGGAACTTTGTCCAAAGCAACGGAGCAACAGCAACAATCATCCCTACCGCAATCGCAAAATAACGGATTTTGACTCCTGCGACATACATCATTCCTACAAACATTAGAGCAAAAATCATTGCCGAACCAAGGTCATCGGTAATGATGATAATTCCGATAGGAACAAGAGCGTGAAGTGCAAGAAGAAGGATATTCTTTATGGTGTTGATGTTATCCTTTACCGCATTAATGTGCGCTGTAAAAGTAACAATAAAGCCTATCTTCGCAAGCTCGGAAGGCTGAAAGTTAAGCGAGATTGCCTGTGTTTCTATAATCGGAAGCCAGCATCTTGCATCGGGTCTGTCGCGTGTACCTTCGCCGAAAGGAAAAAGAAGCAAAAGCAAAAGAAGACACGCTCCGCCGACAAGCGGCCAAAGTCCGACAATTGCATCATAATCAAGAAATGATATGAACAAGCAAATAATTATTCCCACTCCTGCGGCAATAATCATCGCAAGGCAGTCACGACCAATCAGCTCGCCCGATTGAATCGCATCGTTCCTAGTTGCACTGTATACCATCAATGCGCCGAAAGCCGACGTCAGAATGCAAAGAAAATAAAGCAGAAAATCGGTTTCTTTAAGAGCATATTTAATTGTACTTTTTTTACCCAAAAAGACACCGCCTTTTCATTATTTTTAATCATATTTCTACCCCACAGAAAACTGTGGGGTATTTCATTAATCAGTTGATTTCATCAAAGAGAGTAAGATATGCGTCTGCAACATAAGCACCTGCTTTGGGGCCTGTTGAAACGATTTCTTCATTCTCAGTAAGATATGAACGCCAGTCATTTTCAGTCATCATATAACCGATCTGGTCATTTGTAATGCCGAAAACAAGAAGCTTTCTGTCGGTAACATCTGCAAATGTTGAATAATTCCATTCTGTGCCGTCCCAGGACTCTTCAGCAGAAATAGCGCCGCCGTATGCAATTTCGGGAGCAAGTTCACCTGGAACGAGTGCAATTGCAAGGTTTGTGCCGAATTCAGCATAACCGAGTTCGGTAACAGCTTCATAATTGAGGCCAAGACCGTTCTTCACAACCTGGTTTGTGAGAAGTCCGCCTCTTGCGGCAAGCTTAAAGATGCTGTTATCAACGGGAACGAAGAGTTCTGTGTGTCTGATGTTGAGAATGGGAGCAACGATTTCATCGTTTGAAACTGAGCAAGCGATTTCACCGAGAAGCTTACCGTATGAAATAAGACCTGCATAACCGTCGCCGTATTCTGCGGTAATTTCGGGATCTCTGTAAATATCTTCAGGATATTTGGATGTAATTGCAAGCTCTGCACCGAGAATCATCATAAAGTTTGCGTTTGCTGTTTCTTTAATATACTTTTCCATATAATAAGGATAGTCGCCTGTAAGAACCGTACCTGCAGCGCCGTGACCTACACAGTGAACGGGAATGTTAACAATCCAGGTTTCTTCAGTTCCGTCTGCGGGAACAAAGCGAAGTCTGTTGAGATTGCCGTCGAAAACCTTGGGGTCACGCTTATCGTGGATATATTCTTCCATATCAGCCGTGCCGTAGTAAAGATTACCGACCTTCATATCTTCAACAGCATCAATCATTGACTGAACAGAAACACTATAAAGGTTTTCCATAAAGTTCTTGTTTTTACCGCTGGGAAGTTCCATTCCGAGAAGATTTCTGAATGATGAAGTGAAAAGTGCGCCGATGATATCACCGTTAAGACCGAAAGTATCAACGCAGCTGTGCTGATGAAGAGCGGAAATATTGATGCTTGTGATATCAAGACCCTTTGAGTCAGCATAAGCCTGGAACTTTTCTCTGATAACTCTTACTTCATTGTTAGCAAGACCGAACGTGTCGATTGCGGCAAAAATACTGATACCTCTGCCGTCCGAAATTGCAACAGTTCTGATCTTCTGGTCATCGTACTGAGCGGTTGCAAGCTTCTTAGTAACAGAAAGGCTTCCGCCAACATAATGCTCTTCCTCAAGCTCTTTGCCTGTAAGAATTGATGCATTTGAATAACCGACCTTCCACTGTGCGCCCTCTGCGGGAGCATCGAGGAATTCTTCGGGAGAATAACCTTCATAGAAATTTTCGGATACATAATCGTCCTTGTCAACAAAGCTGCGGGGTTCAACGATAAGAGCTGCGATGCCTGTAACAAGCGTATCAAGAAGTCCGTCAACGAAACGATAGAAACCTCTTTCAACGTCCGATGTGCCGTCATCCGCATATGCGGGAAGAGCAAATGCAGTCAGAAGAACTGCAAAAGCAAGGATAATAGATGTAAGTTTCTTTGCCATAATTTACCTCCGTTATTTTAATCATTATTATTAAGCTTCATATCACCGAAGCTAATAAGCTTTTTCTTACGCATAAATTCCGAAACTGCAAGTGAAATAAGTGCAGGGGCAATAAAATGCATAACTGCAATCTCAATAATCACCGTCACGGAATCAACGCCCGAATCAACCATTGAAGTGTATGTCATAATCGGACCGACAAGACCCGATGTACCCATACCCGAACCCGACGCATAGCAGGTCATTTTGAGAACCGCCGATGAAATAGGACCGAGTACGGCACTTGAAACAATTGCGGGAATCCAAATCTGAGGATGTCTAACAATATTGGGCATCTGAAGCATTGAAGTGCCGACACCCTGAGCGATCAAACCGCCAAGCTTGTTTTCACGGTAGCTTGCAACTGCAAAACCAACCATATTTGCACAACAGCCGACAACAGCCGCGCCGCCCGCAATGCCCGAAAGATTAAGTATGACTCCGATTGCCGCGGAGCTGATGGGAAGAGTAAGGCAAATGCCCATAACAACCGAAACAACAATACCCATAACGATCGGCTGGCGCTCCATACCCCAAACAATAATCTCGCCGATATAGGTAGTCACCTTTGATGCGGGAGGACCGATGAGAAGACCTGCCGCACAGCCTGCCAGAATTGAAGCTGCAGGTGTAACGAGAATATCGAGCTTTGTTTTTCCGCTGACAAGATTTCCTATAACAATCGCAAAGAAAGCTCCTATGAAAGCGGCAAGAGGGTCGCCGGGACCCGAATAAAGCATTCCCGAAGCAGTAATTACCGACCCTGCAAGAATTTTGGATGCGAATGCACCCGTCATACCTGCAACCGCGGCAGAAACACCGGCAAGCGGCGATGCCTTGTATTTGAACGCCATACCTGCACCGATGCCTGCGCCGGTCAACGACTTGGCAACGGAGGCAATATAAATAAAGTAAACTCCGATGTTTTCCGGAAGAAAATTGCCGATTTGCTCAAGAATCGTTCCTATAATCAGGGTCGCGAAAAGTCCGAGAGCCATTCCCGAAAGTCCGTCAACAAAAATATAATTAAATATTTTTTTAATAGTTTTCATTTTCATCAACTTCCGTTTTTTCAATTATCAGATTAATTGCATTCGCATAAACATCGCCGATAAATTCAGCGCCGTTTGCATTGGGATGAACGCCATCCTCTGACCAATGAAGGTTTTCTCTGCCTATGCTTGCGGATGCAAACAAGCCGTCAAGAGGAATATAAACATCTGCAAATTCCTTTGCAAGCTTTCTGATTATATCGATTTTGGGATTAAGGTCAACTCTGAAATATTCTTTATCGGGTGCGTAAAGAAGAAACGGCTCAAGCATAAGAATTCTTGCGTTGGTTTTTTCTTTAATTTCGGTAAGAATCTTTCTGTAGTTAGCTTCAAAAACATCGTTACCAAGCCACTTACGATTATCGGCACGGTGCCACGTATCATTAACACCGATAAGTATTGACACAATATCAGGCTGAATATCAATAAAATCGCTCTGAAGTCTATCAACAAGGTCTTTGGTCTGATTGCCGCTGATACCGAGATTGATAAACTCAAAATCAACATCGGGATTATCTTCTTTAATATATTTTGCGGCATATAAGGGATAACCTTGACCAAGCTCGTGGTAATCCGAGCGGTCTCTGCCGGCGTCTGTTATTGAATCACCTTGAAAAAGAATTTTCATTATTCTCACCTCAAAACTGATTTTTGACTTTCCTTAATGTTTCAATAATTTCTATATGCTGCGGACACGCTTTTTCACATTTGCCGCATTTTTTACAAAGCGATGCGTTTGACTCGATATCGGGAAAAATCTCTTTTACAAGTCGTCTTCCGCCAGTCGCAATGTTATTAAACGCCGAGAAAACCTTGGGAATAAGAACTCCCTCGGGGCACGGCATACAGTATTCACATCCGGTACAGGGAACAAGATTCATCTCGTCATAAGCACGCTTTGCATCCGCGAGCATATCAAGCTCGCTTTCCGCAATCATTCCCGGGAATGATTTATCGGCATATCCGATGTTGTCGGAAACCATCTGCATTGAACCCATACCGCTCAGAAGCATTGAAACTTCGGGTCTGTTCCAGATAAAATCAAGTGCCCATTCAACGGGAGTTTTGTCCTTTGAAAGCTTTGACGCAACATTATCGACGGGTGTCGCAAGCTTACCGCCGAGAAGCGGCTCCATAACAATAACCCCGAGTCCTTTTGATGCGGCATATTCAAGACCTTCAATACCTGCCTGATAATCAACATCAATATAGTTAAACTGAATCTGACAGAATTCAAATCCGTCGTAAGCATCTATAACTTTTTTGAAAACCCAGAGGTCATCGTGGAATGAAAATCCGATATGTTTTATTTTGCCCTCTGCCTTGAGCTTTTCAAGCTTGGGCATAATATTGTACTTAACAACTCTGTTATCCCACGAATCATTATTTACAGCGTGAAGGAGATAAAAATCAATATAATCGGTATCAAGTTTTTCAAGCTGTTCATTGAATATTCTTTCAACATCTTCCTCACAGTTGACGTTGCCGAGAGGAAGCTTTGTTGCAAGATATGCAAGCTTACGGTAGCCGTCCTTCAGCGCTTTGCCGACAAGTCTTTCACTGTTGCCGCCGTGATAGAAAAAGGCGGTATCAAGATAATTGACTCCGTTATCGATTGCATAGCGAATCATTTCGATTGACTTTGCTTCATCAATCTTATCTCCGTCACCGTCAATAACGGGAAATCTCATACATCCGAAGCCGAGAGCGGAAACCTCAACGCCGGTCTTCCCCATTTCTCTGTATCTCATTTATTTTCTCCTCCGCCGAGATAAATTTTATCAATTATATCACAATCTCTTTATGTTTACAAGAATAAAAAAGCAACAAACCGAAAAAATATATATGAGGTGTTAATTATGATTGATTTTAACGGTATGCCGCAGGGACTCGGAATGGCTCTTTCAAGAAGCGAAAAAGCAATGAGCACATTCTCATCCCTGAACGAAAACGAAAGAAAAAGAGTTATCGACCTTTCAAAAAGCGTGCGTTCAAAGGATGAAATGAACAGACTCGTCAGCAAGCTTGAAAAAGGCAGAAATCAGTTATTCTAAAACAAGCGGCGGTAATCCGCCGTTTTTTATTCCGTAAAAATTTTAAGAGAATATTTACCTGCTCTGAGTGCATCGGCAACTTCTTTTGAATTTGTGAGGTATTCCTCAAAATAAACGCCGCCCGGCTCCATAGTTTCAACGCCGTGATAATCTGAGCCGGAAAGCATTCTGTGTGAATATTTCTGTGCCCATTTATATGCAATATCATTGCTTGAATTGTGATTGCCGTGACCGTTATAAACCTCAATGCCGTCGAGAAGGGTCCGGTCAACAACAGTCATACCGCATCTGAACGGATGTGCCTGGAACAGTATAAGTCCGTTTTCTTCAACAACGGGTCTGAATTCTTCGAGGGTTTTGTAATGTGAAAGATCCCGAGAAAAAATAAAATCTTCATCAAAACCGTAGAGAAGATAGTCATTATCATTTTCAAGGAATCTGATCTCCATACCTTGAATAACGTGGAATTTCTCATCCTCAAATGCTTTTGCGGCTCTGTAGCCTTCCATATATTTTTTTGCCTGCTCTTCATATGTTGAGCCGTGTTTTTCAAACTGGCTTGCAGACACGTGATCGGTGACAATTATGCCGTCATAGCCGAGTTTTTTATATCTCGCAACAATATCCGCCGCATAAACCTCACTGCACGAGCTTGCTTCCTTTGTATGTATATGAGTATCAAACAAATATCCTTTCATTTTACCGTCCTCCTATGTAAAACATTATATACCCCGATTAAAAGATATTCAATAGAAAAGTCATAAAATTCTTCCCCGTTGCGACAAAATATATATCGTTTATTGATTTATAATCAAGATTGAACACGAGGTGATATATTGAAAACGGTCATTTATGCTGATGTGCTTGTAATAATTAATCTGATAGTAAATTATTTGCTTCTGCGTGCAAGCGCAGCAATTACGGGATACAGCTTCAAAACATGGAGAATTCTTATTTCTTCTTTAATCGGCGGCATTTTCTCTCTTATAATTTTCATCCAAAACATACCCTTATCAATAAACATTCTCATAAAACTTCTTTTGTTTACAGCTATGGTACTGACAGCTTTCGGATGCAAAAATATCAAATCATTTCTGAAATGTTGCGCTTCGTTCGCTCTTGTCAATTTCGGATTCGCAGGAATTATGCTTGCACTTTCAACAACAGTTTTCCCGAATTCATCTGCATACATAAACGGAGTTGTATATTTTGACATCAGTTTGCTTACCCTGACCGTCAGCGCAATAATCTGCTACTGCATATTAAGCATAATATCACGATTCACCAAAAGCAAAGTGCCGCAAAAAAGCATTTATGAAATAAGAATTCATTACAATAACAATTCAGCAGAAGGGAAAGCACTCTTTGATTCGGGCAATACACTGTGTGACTGTTTTTCGGGCAGACCAGTCATAATTGCAGAAAAAGAATTTGTGAAAAAGCTTTATCGCGGCGATGATTTGACATTGCTGAAAAACTTCAGACTTATTCCCTTTTCAACGATTAAGAATTCCGGCGCACTCCCCTCTTTTATGGCAGATAAAACCGAAATAAAAATCAAGGGAAAATGGATTGAAAGCAAAGAAGTTTATATTGCAATAACCGATAAAAAAATCGTTTCGGGAGGATACTCCGCACTCTTCGGAGTTCCGTATCTCGAAACGATTGAAAACAGAATTAAAGGAGGTATAGTTACGGTATGATAAAGGAATTAATGCGAAAACTGTATTTTAAAATTCAATCAAGGATGTTTGAAATTGAAGTTGATTACATAAACGGACCTGACACTCTTCCCCCGCCGCTGAGCAATGAATATGAGCTTGAGTGCCTGCAAAGATTTGAAAGCGGCAATAAAGAAGCAAGAGAGGAGCTGATTGTTCACAACCTTAGGCTTGTTGTCTACATTGCAAAAAAATTTGAAAACACGGGAATACCCATTGAGGACCTTATTTCCATCGGCACCCTCGGTCTGATAAAAGCGGTCAATACATTCAGACTTTCCAAAAACATAAAGCTCGCAACATATGCATCAAGATGCATCGAAAATGAAATATTAATGTATCTGAGAAAAACCAACTCAATGAAAGCGGAAGTATCATATTATGAGCCGCTGAATACCGATTGGGACGGCAATGAATTACTTCTTTCGGATGTGCTCGGAAGCGAACCCGACGATGTATACAGAGATATCGAAGCGGAAGATGAGAGAAGCAGGCTTTACAAAGCAGTCAACTCTCTCGGCAAAAGAGAACGTATGATAATGACGATGAGATTCGGCATCGGCGGCGGAAAAGAATATACACAAAAAGAGGTTGCCGATGCACTCGGGATTTCCCAAAGCTACATATCAAGACTAGAAAAAAGAATAATCGATAAAATCAAAAAAGAAGTTTAAAAGCTAATCAGCAGAAATCTTCTTTTCTTCTCCGTCAAGCAGACGTGCAATATTCGGAGCGTGTTTTACAATTATCATAACCGCGCAGGATACCGCAAAAACAAATTTATATTCATAATGGAATCCGCCGAAAAAATAAGCAAGAATCGGATATGCAACCGCGCAGACCCCCGATGCAAGCGATACGATTTTCGTAAGCAAAACCAGAATTGCAAAAACAGCAAGAAGCATCAGCGAAACAAACGGCATCACACCAATTGCGGCGCCCGCAGCCGTTGCAGCTCCCTTGCCGCCTTTGAATCCGAAAAACAAAGGAAATGTGTGACCGAGCTGCGCAAAAAATCCAGCAAAAAGAATGCATTCATACGGAGCATTAAGAAAAGCAACAAGGCATCTTGCAGCCGCAACCGCGAGCAGACCTTTTGAAAAATCGAAGAAAAATACAATTATACCCGCTTTTTTTCCGAAAGTGCGCAATACGTTGGTTGCTCCCGCATTTTTACTGCCGTGACTTCTGATGTCGGTTTTATAAAGCTTTTTGGACACAATCACAGCTGCGCTGATGCTTCCGATAAGATACGAAAACACAGAAATCAAAATAATATATTGCATATTATCACCCGAGGATATTATGCCCAAAGAAAAAACAGTAACTCTGAAAAGAGCTACTGTTTTTTAAAATTTAAAGCATTATCAAATCAAGAACACTTGCAAAAAGACCGGTGAATTCACCGAGAGCAAGCATAACCTTTGCAAGGGTTTCCGTAACGATTGCAAATACGCTTACAATACCTGCATCTTCAGCAAAATCATCGTTATCAAGAGCAAAACCGTTGATTGTAACCGATTCTGTATCAAAGTCCCAGGTGTCGGTATCTCTGACGGTAATCATACGCATACCTCTTGTCATTTCCTTACCGTAGGAATCGAAAGTAGCACCTGCAGTATTAATAATTCTGATTCCGTCAAGCTCAGTTTCAAATGTGTTGATGTGGTCGTGACCGGAAAAGATACCGAGAATATCGCCACGCTCAACCATTGCGTCAAACTGACCGTAGTTATAGTAACCGGGGCAAGGGAACTCAAGAAGGAAGCCTGTGAAGTTGTTTGTTCTGGGAAGGAAAGAATAGATCTTTCCATTGAATTTGGGAGTAAGAGCACCGAGGTCAACAGCTGATTCGTAGAAAAGAGCATCGTATGCTTCGCCTACAATAATATGCTGGAATGCAAGACCGGGAATCTTTTTGCCTTCCTGAGCTTCAATGTTTTTACTTGTATCCTTATACCATTCAATCTGGTCTTCGTGAACGCAGTCATATTCATCTTCAAACTCATTAACAGTAACATACTGGTTTGAATCAAACATATAAAGCATAAATTCTGTCTTGTCGCTTCCTGCTGCAAGAACGGGAAGAGCATGAGTCGCTGTACCTGTGAGGTCGGGGTCAGCATCATATGCAAGGCAGTATTTGCCGCCATAATTCTGATACATTACAAGCTGTTCATCATCAGAGAAACCCTGCTGATGGTCATGGTTGCCGAAAACAAGAGTAAAGTATGTTTCGTTAGCTACAAAAATATCGCAAAGCTCTTTAATGGCATTTTCCTTATCTTCACGGGGCATATCATGAGGACCTACAGAATTATCGCCGCCGAGAACAACAATATCGGGCTTATACTCTTTGAGAGCAGCATCGATAAACTTGAGCATTCTGGTGTCTGCAGGAAAATCGTCCTGGCAATCGGAAAGATGCATAATTTTGAATTCACCGCTGCGGCTGAATCTGAGGGGTGACTGTGCAGATTCTGCGCTTACGCTGAAGCAAGCACCGAAAATAAGTGCAAGCGCAAGAACTGCGGAGAAAATACGCTTTTTCATTTTGGAATCCTCCGTTATAGTAAAATTTCGTTAATTATTTTACTCCAAATCGCTTATAAAGTCAATATTTAAGTATTTTAATTATTGACTTTCATTCTCAGATGTGTATAATAAATCAAGAGTTATTCTCAAATCTGAGGTGAATTTGACAATGAGAGTTTATCATACGCAGCAACGAAAAATACTGATTGATTTCTTACAGAAAAACTGCGAAAAATCATTCACTATTGAAGAAATTATCCGCTCAATCGGCGAAACAGAAATCAGTCAGAGCACGGCATACAGACTGATAACAAAGCTGACAGAGGACGGAATAGTCAAACGCTCCGTAAGAGGAACAAGCAGAAGTTTTGTTTATCAATATGTCAACAACGAAAAGTGCGAGGGGCATCTTCATATGAAATGTACGGGATGCGGCAAGGTTTATCATCTTGACAGCGGTATTACCTCAACAATTCAGAACGACATCAAGAATTCAACAAATTTTGAAATTGACAATCACACGGTTTTGCTCGGAAAATGCAACACGTGTAAGGAGTAAAGAATGAAAAAAATAATATCGATCTTTTTTGCGGTTTTGATTGCAGCATTAACTCTCTGCTCGTGCAGAACAAATATTGACGAAGCAGATGGTCTGAGCATTGTCTGCACCGCATTCCCCCAATATGATTTTGTAAAAAACATAATCGGGAGCGAAGAAGGACTGACACTTTTGCTTGACGACGGCGCTGACCTTCACAGCTATGAACCGACTGCGCAGGACATAATCAAAATCGGTTCTGCGGATATTTTTATTTACGGCGGCGGTGTTTCGGATGACTGGGCGGAAGGTGTTATTCGTTCGGCAAACAACCCGAATCTGAAAGTTATTGCGATAATGGACCTTGTTGAAACACTCAAGGAAGAATATGTTGCCGGTATGCAGCAGGAAAATCACGTTCACCAGCATCAGGGCGCACACTCGGGCGACCACGGCGGTGAAGATGAGCATATCTGGCTTTCATTGAAAAACGCAATAACAATCACTAATTCACTTTGCGAAACAATTTGTGATACAGACCCTTTGAATTCCGATAAATACTGTTCAAATGCAGAAAAATACATCTCCGAGCTCAGCGGACTTGACGCCGAATATGCAAATGTAATTTCCTCATCATTAAGAAAAACTGTTCTTTTTGCGGACCGCTTCCCCTTCCGTTATTTGACGGAGGATTACGGTCTGACCTATTTTGCCGCTTTTGCGGGATGCTCGTCCGAAAGCGAAGCAAGCTTTGAAACAATGGCATTTCTTATTGACAAAACAAAGGAACTCAATCTTCCCGTTGTCCTCACAATCGACGGTTCAGACGGCTCACTTGCAGAAACGGTCTGCAATTCAACGGGTTCAGAAATCGCCGTTCTCGATTCGTGCCAATCAGTTTCTTCGGCAGATATTGCAAGGGGCTCAAGCTATATTAATATAATGAAAAATAATCTTGAAATATTACGGGAGGCACTCAACTGATGGCTCTTATAAAAGTAAATGACGTTTCCCTCGGATATGAGGGAAAGCCGATTGTTACAGACCTTAATTTTGAGGTCAACAAAGGCGATTACCTTTGCATTGTCGGCGAAAACGGTTCGGGCAAAAGCACGCTTATGAAAACCCTGCTTGGTCATAAAACCGTTCATTCAGGCAAAATCGAATTTTCCGACGGACTTAAGCAAAATGAAATCGGGTATCTTCCTCAGCAGACACAGGTACAGAAGGATTTTCCGGCATCTGTCAAAGAGGTTGTTATGTCGGGTTGCCTTAATTCAAGCGGATTCAAGCCATTCTATACAAAAGCACAGAAAAAGCAGACATCCGAAATAATGGAAAAACTCGGCATTAGCGAACTTTCAAAAAAATGTTACCGCGAGCTTTCGGGCGGTCAGCAACAAAGAGTCCTTCTCGCACGTGCTTTGTGTGCAACAAAAAAGCTTCTTGTTCTTGATGAACCCGTTGCTGGTCTTGACCCCGTTGTCACAAAAAATTTATACAGACTTATTTCTGATATCAACAACGAAGGAATAACAGTCATTATGGTATCTCACGATATCCACGCAGCCATTGAGTTTGCCTCGCACATACTTCATATCGGCAACAAGCCTCTGTTTTTCGGCACAAAAGAAGAATATAAAAACAGTGACGGCTGCCACTGCTTTATTTGCGACGGAGGACACGACAATGATTGATACTCTTGCTTCTTATTTCAGCTATCCGTTCGTAAGATATGCACTTATCGCAGGCGTTCTTATTGCGCTTTGCGCCGCCCTTCTCGGAGTCAGCCTTGTACTTAAAAGATATTCGATGATCGGCGACGGACTTTCACACGTTGCTTTCGGCGCAATTGCGGTTGCAACCGTATGCAACCTTGCACCGATGACAGTTGCACTTCCGATAACAGTTATTGCAGCGGTTATTCTTCTCGGAATAAACGGCAAAGCAAAAATAAAGGGCGATGCGGCGATAGCGATGATATCTGTCGGTGCTCTTGCACTCGGATATCTGCTTCTCAACATTTTCTCAGCCTCCTCAAATGTCAGCGGAGATGTATGCACAACGCTTTTCGGCTCAACCTCAATACTTACTCTGTCGCAGACAGATGTTTTCCTCTGCCTTGCGCTGACGATTGTTGTTTTACTTGTTTTCATTATATTCTATCATAAGATATTCACGGTTACTTTTGATGAGAACTTTGCTTCCGCAACCGGCACAAACACAAAAGCATACAACACGCTGATTGCGGTTGTTACGGCGATTGTAATTGTGCTTGCAATGAATCTCGTCGGTGCACTTCTCATTTCCGCTCTGATTATCTTCCCCGCCCTTTCGGCAATGAGAATATTCAAAAGCTTTTTCTCGGTTATAATCAGTTCGGCGGTTATTGCGGTTATCTGCGCGGTCATTGGAATATTCATTGCTATCCTATATGGTACACCCGTCGGTTCAACAATCGTTACAGCAAACATAGCATTTTTTATTATATGTATGCTCATCGGCAAAATCACAAAAAGGTCATAAAAAAATCCGGCGGATTACTCCGTCGGATTTTTATTTATTCTTCCGTTGTTTCTTCGGTTACTGTTTCTTCAGCCGCAACAGCTTCTTCTCCGCTCATAATTGCAGCGAATTCTTCGCCGGTCATCTTTTCATTTTCGAAAAGCTTCTGTGCGATGATATGAAGCTTATCCATATGCTCGGTAAGAATCGATTCTGTTCTTCCGTAAGCATTTCTGATAATGTTTTCAATCTCTTCATCAATCTGAGCTGCAACGTTTTCGGAATAATTACGCACGTTACTGTAGTCTTTTCCAAGGAAAACCTGATGGTTTTCACCACCAAAAGAAATGGGACCGAGCTTTTCGCTCATACCGTATTTGGTAACCATATTTCTTGCTATCTCAGTTGCTCGCTCAATATCATTTGATGCGCCGGTTGAAATATCACCGAGAACAAGTGCTTCCGCAACACGTCCGCCGAGAAGGCTGACAAGATTATCAAGCATCTCATTTTTTGAGGTATAATTTTTATCCTCAACGGGTCTGTAAAGCGTGTAGCCGCCCGCCATTCCTCTGGGAATAATCGAAATCTGATGAACGGGGTCTTTGTTTTCGAGATAAAAGCTTGAAACTGCGTGACCCGCTTCGTGATAAGCGGTAAGCTTCTTTGCTTTTTCGTTCATCTTGTGCGACTTCTTTTCGGAACCTACCTGAACCTTGAGGGCCGCTTCGTCAATTTCTTCCATTGTTATTGCCTTTTTATCACGTCTTGCAGCAAGAAGAGCAGCTTCATTAAGAAGATTTTCAAGGTCTGCACCTGTGAATCCGATTGTTGCGTGAGCAATACTGTTAAGGTCAACGTCGGGGCCGATGGGCTTGCCCTTTGCGTGAACTTTAAGAATTTCAACTCTGCCCTTTGTGTCGGGATAGTTAACTGTTACCTGACGGTCAAATCTGCCGGGTCTGAGAAGAGCAGGGTCAAGAATATCGGGTCGGTTTGTTGCGGCAATGACGATAACGCCTTCATTTGCACCGAAACCGTCCATTTCAACAAGCAACTGGTTAAGAGTCTGCTCTCTTTCATCGTGTCCGCCGCCCATACCTGCGCCTCTGTGACGGCCTACGGCATCAATTTCATCAATAAAGATGATTGAAGGTGAATTTTTCTTTGCCTGGTCAAAAAGGTCACGGACTCTCGATGCGCCGACACCGACATACATTTCAACGAAATCCGAACCGGAGATTGAGAAGAAAGGCACGTTTGCCTCGCCTGCGACGGCTCTTGCAAGAAGAGTTTTACCCGTACCCGGAGGGCCTACAAGAAGAACACCCTTGGGGATTCTTGCACCGAGCGAATCAAACTTTGATGTGTCCTTAAGGAACTGAACAATTTCTTCAAGCTCCTCTTTTTCTTCATCCGCACCGGCAACATCCTTGAATGTTGTTTTTCTCTTTTCATCCTTTGCCTGCTTGATTCTCGCCTTACCGAAGCTGAGAGTACGGTTATTTTCATTGGTCATTGTCTGATTCATACGCCTGAACATAAAGAATGTAAGCGCACCCATCACAACAAGAAGAAGAAGGGTCGGAACAATGTTATAAATCCACTGCCCCGTCGAACCGGCAACATAATCCGCCTTGACTTTCTTATCGGGATTTTCGCGGTTATATTTTATTACGCTGTCGTGGATATCCTCAACAAAAAGGCTGACACTCGGAACAGAGAATGTCTTTTCCTGCTTATCACCTTCAAGATAATAAACTAAAGCGCCGCTGCTGAGATTCAGCTTGTATTCAGTTACTTTGCCTTCATCAAAAAGAGAAACAAGTTCATAATACTCCGTTTTCTCCTGCTGCTGAGTTGTTGCGTAATATGCCATACCGCTGATTATCATAACGGGTATCAGTATATACGGCAGCAAAGTAATTATTTTCTTTTTAAAATTACCCGAATTGCTGTTTTTAGTATTCAATCGGAAAATCACTCCTTAATTTAGCTTTCCCCACAGGATAGCAATTATTTTTCATATACTTCTCTTTTAAGAACTCCGATAAACGGAAGATTCCTGTATTTTTCGTCATAATCAAGGCCGTAGCCGACCACAAATTCATCTGGAACTTCTGCGCCCGAATAATCCGACCAGACATCGTCAACGACTCTTCTTTCAGGTTTGTCGAGTAGCGTGCATATTTTCATACTTTTCGGATTTCTTGACATAAGAATTGACTTGATATAGCTGAGAGTTTTGCCCGAATCAAGAATATCCTCAACAATAAGAACATCATAGCCTTCAAGATTAATATCAAGGTCTTTGACAATTTTAACTACGCCTGATGATTCAGTTTTATTGGCATAGCTAGAAACACACATAAAATCAATTGCGCAAGGAACTTTTATTTCGCGCATCAGGTCAGCCATAAAAACAACCGAACCTTTAAGAATGCTGACAAGGAGAAGATTCTTATCCTTATAATCTTCAGTTATCTGCGCACCGAGTTTACATACAATTTCTTTTATTGTTTCTTCGCTGTAATATATTTTTTCGATATCTTTAAGCATTAACAGCTTTCCTTTCACACTTACATTATCGCTTTATTCTTACAACAAGAATTTTTTCCGTTTCCGCCGTAACCGCGGCACGACGGTCAACACCGATTCCCTCAAGAATGAGAAGACCGTTATCATCCGCAACAACGGCAATCGATTCCCTTTTTTCGGGCGGTACGGAAAGCTCATTGAAAAGCTTTTTCAAAGACTTGGTGCAGTTACGTGAAACAAGAGTAATCCTGTCCCCCGCTTCACGGCATCTTACAAATACCTTTCCGTGTATTTTATCATAATCAAGATAATATTCAAAGTGTTCTTTTAAAATATTTTGTAAATTATTTATTTCCTTACTATTAACAATTTCGGTATCGATTTCAACTTCACCGAGACCAGCTGAATCATCCGGAAAATCAAGAACACCTTTGCGCACTCTTACGGTTATACCGCCGTTAATCTGTGTTTTGCCTTCGGTTCCGAGAATATCAATTATCGCTTCAAGAGAACGGTTTTCAGGCGTTATTCCCGAATTCTCTTCGATAATCATAACCAAAGCACGCTTCATCACGGGCAAAGCGGAATTAAGAATAACAGAGCACAAATATCCGCTGTCTGTTTTAGCTTTTTCCGCAATATCCTTTGCAATTGAAGCGAGAAATTCTTCGTCTTCATTCAAAGAATTTATGCATCTGCATACGGACTTTTCAAACGAAGGATTGATTTTCTTAAGCTCCGCAACAACATTATGACGTATTCGGTTTCTTGAATAGGCAACATCGGAATTGGTTTCGTCCGTTACATAATCAATCGACTTTTCTTTGCAGAAAGCGTTTATTTCATCTTTGGTGCAATCGATAAGAGGTCGGATTATGTTACCTCTTACGGCAGGAATTGAGCAAAGCCCTCTTAAGGAACTTCCCCTTGCAAAATTGAAAAGAAATGTTTCGGCTCTGTCGCTCAGATTATGTGCGGTAGCAATAATTATATCATCACCGAAAGAATTAAAGAAATCATATCTCACCCGCCTGCCGCATTCTTCAAGTCCCGTTCCGCTTTCTTTTGCTATTGCGGCAACATCGACTTTGAGGGAGTGAAATTCAATTCCTTTTAAAAAGCAAAAATCAGAAACAAATTTCTCGTCCCTGTCCGCACTTTCACCTCTGAGCCCGTGATTGACGTGGGCCGCAATCAAGGTGATTCCGAATTCATCCTTTAAAGAATGAAGAATGCTGAGCAACGCCATTGAATCGCTTCCGCCCGAAACGCCGACAACAACCGTTGAGCCCTCCGTAAGCATACCGTACTTATCTATTACGGATTTAACCTTATCAATCATCGTGAATTTTCTCCAACTGAAGGAAAAGAGTATGTTCACCGTCAAAAGCAAACTGAACCGTACCGGTTTCGCCGTGACGGTTTTTGGCAACGATAACCTCGGCAACGTTTGCCTCTGCTGCCTTTGCGCCCTCATCCGCACCGTCATCGTCTTTTTCACCGCTGTAATAATCGGGCCTGTAAAGCATCATAACGATATCGGCATCCTGCTCAATCGAACCTGATTCACGAAGGTCGGAAAGCTGTGGTCTGTGCGACTTTCCTCTGCCTTCCGTGCCTCTGGAAAGCTGAGCACAGCAGATAATGGGAATGTTGAGGTCTTTAGCCATCATCTTGAGATTTCTTGTTATTTCACTAACTTCCTGAACACGGTTTTCGCTTCGGGTACTGCCTTTGATAAGGCCGAGATAGTCAATGATAACGCAGTCAACTCCGCCGAGACGTCTTGTTTTTGCTTTCATTTCGGGAACGGTAATATTGGAGGTATCGTCAAAATAAAGCTCGCAGTCATTGAGCGCACTCGTTGCCATACCGAGCCTTATCCACTCATCCTGAGAAATGTTGCCGTTTCTCATCTTCATACTTGAAACTCTTGCTTCTGTGCCGAGAACTCTCATTGCAAGCTGTTCCTTTGTCATTTCAAGTGAGAAAAACAGAACTTTTCTTTTACCGATAGCCGAAACATTGCGTGCAAGGTTAAGAGCAAAGCTTGTTTTACCCATTGCGGGACGGGCGCCGATAAGAATTAGGTCGGAACGGTTAAGACCCGTCAGAACCTTATCAAGGTCGGAATAACCCGTTGTAAAGCCTTTGTATAATTCTTTATCTTCACCCGTGATTTTCTTGAGTGTATCATAAACGTTGTTAACAATGATATCCTTAAGCTTTGAGGGTGCGTTTGTTGTTTTACCCTGACGGATGTTATAGATTTTCTGTTCTGCATTATCAAGAAGAGTGTCAGCGGTTTCTTCCTGAGCAACCGCACTTTCAATGGTTTCGGTTGAAATTCCGATAAGAGTTCTGATATAGAACTTTTCTCTGACAATCTTTGCGTACATTTCAACATTTTCTGTTGAAGGAACCATCTGGGCGAGTTCAAGAAGATAATTTCTGCCCGAACCGTTATCATAAACACCCTGCTGAACAAGTAAATCAAGAACAACGAGAGGGTCAATAATCTTTCCCGATGCATCAATCGTTATCATCGCGGCAAAAATAGCCGAGTGCTGCGGAAGATAAAATGCTTCGGGAGAAATATAAACAGCCGCCTGCGAAAGGCAGGAAGGGTCAACAAGGATGCTTCCGAGCACCGCCTGTTCCGCCTCCGCACTGAACGGCATCTGAATATTATCAAATGATAACAAACTGTTGTCTGCCATTTTAAATTCTCCGTTCGGATAAAAATTATTCTGCAACCATTACAAACATTGAAGCAGATATGCCGTTATAGAGTTTAACTTCAACGGGATAAGTGCCGAATGCCTTGATATCTTCAACGGCTACCTTGCGCTTATCAAGCTCAAGTCCATACTGCTTTGAGATTGCGGCAGCAACGTCTTTTGATGTTACTGAGCCAAAAAGCTTGCCGTTTGCGCCTGCTTTAGCCGTAATCTTTACGGTCTTGCCTTCAATCTTTGCGGCGCTTGCTTTTGCAGCGGCAATTTCGGTTTCGATGCGGTGCTTTTCAGCGGCTTCTCTGTTTTTAAGCTCGCTCATAGCCTGAGCATTTGCTTCCATAGCAAGCTTTCTGGGGAAAAGGAAGTTTCTTGCATATCCGTCGGATGTATTTACAAGCTCACCTTTTTTGCCGAGACCTTTAACGTCCTGCGTTAAAACAACTTTCATATTTCTTTCTCCTTATTTATCAAAAAAATCTTTAATTGCATCTTCAAGCATCGCACGTGCCTTCTTCATATCACAGCCTTTGAGCTGACACGCCGCCATAGTCTGATGACCGCCGCCGCAGAGAGATTCCATAATAATCTGAACGTTGACTTCGCCGAAGCTCCTCGCTGAGATATTGATTGCGCCGGCATTTTCAAACATAACGAAGGATGCTTTGATGTTATTTACTTTCAGAAGCTCATCCGCCGCCTGAGCGGAAATAACCCTGATATCTTTTGATGTAAAGTCAGCAGTTGCAATTGCACATTTCATAAAGCTTTCCGCCGATGAAATAACAGCGGTTCTCAGTTTATTCATTTCAAGTGTATTTGCAAACAGACGCTTGACTTTGACCGTATCTGCGTTCTTATCCTTGAGGAATGCTGCAGCTTCAAAGGTTCTGACTCCCGTTCCGATAACGAAATCCTTTGTATCAAGCATAATGCCCGCAAGAAGAGCTTCCGCAACGGTTTCGCTGATATTTATTTCGGGATTGATATACTGAAGAAGCTCCGTCACCATTTCGCAGGTTGATGAAGCACCCGGGTCGTGATGGAATATAAGAGCACTTTCTGTGTCAGCAGCAGCTCTGCGGTGATGGTCAATAATAACACGCGTTTCTGCCTTTTCGTAAAGCTTCGGGAATTCAACAAAGCTTTCAATATGTGTGTCAACGACAATGAGCAGAGTCTTTTTAGTCATAAGTTCAAGGGCATATTCCTGAGTTATGATTAAGTCGCCGAGATTATCTTCATCAAGCTTTTCGATGAGAGTACCCGCAAGAGTCTTTTTACGGTCGGTTGCAATATACACGGGAATATCAAAACTCCGTGCCGCACTTGCAAGTCCGACTGCCGCACCGATTGCATCAAGGTCCGTATATGAATGACCCATAATAATGATATTGCTGCTTGATTTCATCAGCTCCGCAAGAGTTGAGCCGACTATTCTGCTCTTAACCTTGTTGCGCTTTTCGGCGCTCTTTGAAACGCCGCCGATGTAGTCGTAACCGTCCTGAGTGCTGATTGCTACCTGGTCGCCGCCTCTTCCGAGAGCCATTTCAAGAGCCTTTCGGGATTTGTTTTCGCAAGACCTGATATTCTTTCCCGAAGAAACGCCGATTGAAAGAGTAACACCTGTCTTTTTGCCTTTGTATTCGTAGCCTCTGACAGTTTCAAGCACCGAAAACTTATCTTCAATCATCCGTGAGATGTTTTTTCTTTCGGTAATAATGAGATATCTGTCGTCGCCGATTTTTTTGATAAAGCTGTCGTATGATTCCGACCAGTTATCGAGCGCCGCCTCAACCTGACTTCTGATTTCGGTTTTTTCGCTGTCTCTGAAGTCGTTTCTCGAATCATCGAGATTATCCATTTCAATCATAACGGCGTATGGAAGAGTGTCAAGATATTCAATCTCAGTTTTCTTTAGTCTTGTGTTATCAAGAAAATACAGACCGCAGTACTTCTCTCCGCCCGACTGATACTGCACGGAGTGGACCGAATAGTATCTTCCTTCAACGGAAACGCAGGTTTCTTCGGAATGAATTATTGAATCAAGGCTCATTCCGTTTGTATACTTGCTGATTTTATCGGTTTGAGCAATTTCGCCGTGAGAAATTTCATTCAAAAACAAATCACTGCACCATTTTATGTAACCTCTTCCGTCGCAGACTGCAACGGGAAAAGGAAATGATGAAAGCACTTTGTTATCGGTATAATCGAGCTTTTTTGAAGTTTTGATTATAAATCTTTTAAATCTTTTTTTTGCTGTTACGGCTCTGTAAACAACGATAATGCATACAATCAGAAATGCGACGCATTCCGCAATTGCAAGGCGCGGCTCAACAAAAACGGTTATGGCAATAAAAGCCGCAGAAATACCCGCAATAAGGCAGATTATTAAGCTGTCATACCAAAAACCTTTGAATTTCATTTAAACCTCCATAATAATAGGAAGAATCATCGGGCTTCTCTTAGTCTTTTCATAAACAAAATGAGAAACCGCATCTCTGAGTTTACCTTTGATAGCATTAATATCCGTGATATTATTGTAATAACAGTTTTCAAGAGATTTTTCGGCAACCTTGCGCGCCTGAGCGATAAGCTCTTCCGCTTCCTTGACATAAACAAAGCCTCTTGAAACAACCTCGGGTCCGGCGATAAGCTGACCTGTTTCGTAATCAACCGAAGCAGTAACAACAATGATACCGTCCTGACCGAGATGCTTTCTGTCACGAAGCACTACGCTTCCTACATCGCCTACACCGTAACCGTCAACAAAAAACTTGCCTGCGGGAACGGCGGCACCGCTCTTGATTGAGCTGTGATTGATTTCGGCAACATAACCGTTATCTGCAATAAAAATGTTATCTTTGGGAATACCCATTCCTTCTGCAAGCATTGCGTGCTTGCGAAGATGCTTCTGTTCACCGTGAACGGGAATAAAATACTGAGGCTTTACGAGTCCCATAATAAGCTTCAGCTCTTCCTGGCAAGCGTGACCCGAAACGTGAACATCGTACATTTTTTCATATATGACTTCCGCACCGAGTTTGAGAAGCTCGTTGACAACCTTGCCGACCGTCTTTTCATTGCCGGGAATCGGCGTTGCGGAAATAATAACATAATCGTTAGGGCAGATTTCAACCTTTCTGTGGTCGGAAAATGCCATTCTCGAAAGAGCGGACATCGGCTCGCCCTGACTGCCGGTTGTAATAATAACAATCTGGTCAGCGGGATATTTGTTTATTAAATCCGCATTGATGAGAACATTCTCGGGAATGTTGAGATAGCCGAGCTGTGCGCTGATATTGACAACATTCTCGAGGCTTCTGCCCATAATGGCAACCTTTCTGCCGAGAGAGCTTGCAACGTTGATTATCTGCTGGACTCTGTGGATATTCGAAGCGAAAGTTGCAACGATAATTCTGCTTTTTCCCGCTTTTCTGAAAAGAACATCAAACGACTCGCCGACCTTGCGTTCGCTTTCGGTGTAACCGGGTCTTTCGGCATTGGTTGAATCCGAAAGAAGAGCAAGAACACCTTCATTGCCGAGCTGCGCAAATCTTGAAAGGTCAATCATTCCTCCGTCAATGGGAGTGCTGTCAACTTTAAAATCACCGGTCTGGATTATCGTTCCGCACTCGCACTTTATCGCTAGAGCAATCGCATCGGGAATTGAGTGATTAACGTGGATTGCTTCAACGGAAAATGCGCCGAGTTCAACAACATCACCGGGAGCGATTTCATGAAGCTTTGCGCTGCTTAAAAGTCCGTGCTCCTTGAGCTTACCCTGAATAAGACCGATTGTAAGCTTTGTGCCGTAAACGGGAATGTTTGCGATTTTAAGAAGATATGCCAGACCGCCGATATGGTCCTCGTGACCGTGAGTAATTACAATGCCCTTGATTTTATCAAGATTTTTCTCAACATAAGTGAAATCGGGAATAACAAGGTCAACACCGAGCATCTCAGGGTCTGGGAAAGCAAGTCCGCAGTCAACAAGAAACATATCGTTCTCATATTCATAAAGAGTCATATTCTTGCCGACTTCATTAAGTCCGCCGAGAAAAGCAATTTTAACTGGAGTTTCCTTGATTTTTCTGTATTTTTTTGCTGAACCGTTACGTGATTTGGAATAGCTTCGCTGCTGTTTTTTGCCGGTCTGGAATTTTCTGCTTTTCTGCTGATTCTTCAAACCGTTTTCTTTTGCGGATTTTTCCTTCTGAATCTTCTCTTTTGAATTTTTATCTTTTTGCTGTTTATTGTTTTTCTTTTGCATGATTTCTCCAATCTTCGGTAAATTCAAATATAAAAATCAAATAAAAATTATGTTTTTGCGGAGCAGTGCTCCTGCCCCACCATATATATTATCCTTTTACTCTTACAAAGTCAAGAACAATATTCAATAAGAAAAAATGATATATTATTTTATATGCTTCAATTCCGATGCCCTTTCAATTATTTCTTCAACAGATGCGCAAAGCTCGTCAGCGGCCTCCATTGTATCGGCTTCTGCCAGAACCTTAACTTTTTCTCCGCCCCTTTCGGGAATAATCAGAAGCTTTCCGCTCTCACGCACAAGTCTTATTCCTTCAAAATCATTTTTAATGCTCACCTTTTCCTCACCAATAAGGCTCGACAAATCAGTCGTCGAAAACGGAACCGAAACATATTTTTTCACAATATATTTTTCAGGAATTTCAGACACAAGAGAATCAAGCGAGCATTCACGTTCTTTCATTACCGACAACAGTTTTAAGGCAAGAAAAAGAGCGTCACGCACGAAAACCTGTTTTGCGGCAAGACGTCTTGCGGCAGAATCCGAATTATCGGCAGGCGTGCTGAGATATCTGAACGCTTTTCTTCCGCAACTCTCTGCAAGCGAATCAAGAAAAGCAGGTGCATCATAAGGCACGGCAATATCTCTTCCGTTTCTCATTTCATTAAGGCAACAGACGGCAAGCAGTTTTTCATAATCATAGCTGTTATTTCCGCTCAGTGCGCAAAGTTTGACACCGGATGAATCAATTTCAAAAATCAGGTTTTCACTCTCGTGCGCTCCAAGCCTGAATGCGATATTTTCAAGCAGAATTCTGACGCTGTCATTCTCGCTCGTAATTTTCACACCGATTCCGTTAAGGCCGTAAGGCGCTTGCTTTGAAAGCTCCTGATTATAGAGAAGCTTGACACTTGACATATCTGAAATTTCCTTTACATCACCTTCGGATATCTCTTTAAATTCACCGCCCGATATTCCGTTTTCGATTTCACGTTCAAAAAATCTCGGAATCGACAGTCCGCCTTCGCCGCATATTTTAACATATTTCTCATCTTTCGCACCTATAAACAGACCTGCCCCGAGTCCGCAAAAATTAACAAGGAAATTGAGCTGCGCTTCAAAGCATTCGCCAAAATCCCATACCGCACTCCCGCTGCCGGAAAGACCCGACATTACGGCAAGGCGCATAACATTTGCCGTTCTTGTTCCGTCGGTTGCAACACCTGTTTTTTTGCCGTTTCTTGTATTTCCGACAGCCAATCCGAGTCTTACGCAAGTTTCCGCATTTAATCTTGCTCCGTTTTTTTCATCAACGCCGTTATCACCGAGCATTTCCGCTTTAACGCTTCCGTATTTTATATTCTGCGATACTTTTGCTCCGTTTCCGACAATCTTCCCGGGCCAGATTAAAACACCGGGGTTAATCATTGCATCTTCGCCTATAACACATCCCGAACCGACAACACTTCCTTCATACATTGCAGCTCTGTTTTTGAGCGCCGCACCCGAGCAGACAAGCGAACCAGTAACGGATGCGCCCGAAGCAAGCCAACTGTTTTCAAGGATTACGGAATACTTCGCTTTTGCGTTTTTGCCGATGTAGCAATTGTCATCTATGACAGTATACGGACCGATTACGGCACCGTCCTCAATTTCAACATTGCTTCCTATATAAACGGGCGGAACAACGCTGTAATCTCCGTGCGGCAATCCGTTTTCGGTATAAATTCCGCCTGCTGTAGGATTCATCGGAATATTTATTTTACCGTCAAACATATCACGCTGACATCTGATATATGCATCCGTACTGCCGATATCGCACCAATAACCGTCGGTATGATAACAAAAAATCGGCATTTCTCTTTCAAGCATCAGCGGAAACAAATCCGATGCAAAATCATACTTTTTTCCGTTCGGAATCAAATCAAGACATTCGGGATTAATAATATATACTCCCGTATTGGCAAGACTGCTGATTGCCTGATTCCACGAAGGTTTTTCAATAAATCCGACAACTCTGTTATGCTCTCCGACCTTTATTACACCGTATTCTCTCGGGTCGTACGCATCGGTTGCAACAATTGTTATTTTTGCATTGCTCGATTTATGAAAAAGCATAATTTTTTCAAGGTCAAAGTCACACATCGCATCCCCGCTGATAACAACAAACGGTTCTTTGCAGCCTGCAACAGCATTTTTCACGCTGCCTGCCGTTCCGAGAGGCTCATCTTCTTTTATAAATCTGAGGTTTAAATTTTTGTAGCCGTATTCATATTTTTTCTCTATGACGTGAGGCATATAGCCAAGCGTAACCGCCGCATCGGTAACACCGTTAATGCAAAGAAGGTCAAATATATATTCAAGAACGGGTTTACCGAGAATTTTTGCCATCGGTTTCGGAAGTGTGCAGGTAAGAGGTCTGAGCCGCCTTCCTTCTCCCCCTGCCATAATTACAGCTTTCATACAATCAGTCCTTTCAGATTTCTCTGAAATATTATTGGCAAATTATACGAGAAATAACCGAAATATATCTTGTTTAACTTTAAATTTGATGTTATAATTTGAAAAGATTATTAAACGGAGTATTATTTATGGCTGAACTTAAAAAAGTTGAAATATTTACCGACGGTGCGTGCTCCGGCAACCCCGGACCCGGCGGATGGGGCGCAATCCTGCGCTACGGTGCTCACGAAAAAGAGCTGAGCGGCGGCGATTCTTCGACAACCAACAACAGAATGGAGCTTACCGCTGTTATTGAAGCGCTGAAAAAGCTCAAAGAAAAATGTGACGTTACGATTTATACCGATTCAAAATATGTTGCAGATGCCTTTTTGCAGGGATGGATATGGAACTGGATGAAAAACGGTTGGAAAAAAGCAGACAAAAAACCCGTTCTCAATCCCGAACTATGGCAGGAACTGATAGCAGAAATCCGCAAGCATGAATATAAAATTGTCTGGGTAAAAGGTCATGCGGGGCACCCCGAAAATGAACGTTGCGATGTTCTTGCAACAACCCGTGCCGCAGAATATTCCAGATAGAGTGGCGGGAGCAATCCGAACTATGCCTGAAAGCAAGTCTTTTCAACGCTTTTCGGCGTTTCGG
>JAZSLR010000026.1:0-3585 GCA_045535475.1 Acutalibacteraceae bacterium
TGTAACGACGAGCTTGGCTACATTCTTGCGGAAAACGATTTCCTGCTGAACGAAACTCTGCCTTATATCAATAAGGCTACCGACGATATGGACAGAGACCACTATGAGGAAACAAACTCAACCGGTCCCGAAACGGGGGGAATTATTCTTGACGAAACAGAAAGTCTGATTAAATCGGCTTATAATTGATAAACCAACAACATAATAAGGAGATGTAAAAAATGAAAAAACTTTCCCGTTCTTTTATCGCAATTCTTCTTGTGTTTACCATGATTCTTTCTGCAAATTCAACGGCGGCATATGCAAAATGGGAAGCAGGCGGTCCCATTTATGCCGTAACAGATGTTCTCGGCGGTATCATTGACGGTTTAATCAAATTATTAGGGGTGTTAACCCCTACACCTGACTACCCGACGGTTGAGGAATATTTTTCGGCAGAGAGTGAAAATTTCTATGAAGGAACAAAAAATTTCATAGATAACGCCGCTGACGGCGCAAAATGGTCACTCGGCTTCGGCAAGGAAAGTGTTGTTCCCGAAAATCTTCTCGACGGAACAAAAGAATACTACACCGGCGGATATTTCACACAAAAGGTAAACGGTGTTTTTGATGACCAAAGAGCAGTTGCGATTGCTCTTAACGACGGTTCAGGCAGAGGCACAACAATCTTTGCTTCAATTGACGGCATCGGCGTTGCAAATGCGGATGTCCGTGCAGTAAGAAATGCTGTTGAGCAAAAGCTCAAAGCAAACGGTATTGACAGCGATATCAATGCCATCAATATAAATGCAACCCATTGCCATACAGTTATCGACACCCAGGGTATAGGACTTGATCTGCTGCCGAAAATTTTTCTCAGCTTCTTCGGCGGAGCAAAAAGGTCAATGGATACCGAGTTCCTTGAGGTTATGATTGACCGCACCTCTGACGCAATAGTTGAGGCATATACAAATATGGAAACAGGCAAACTCTTTTATTTTGAAACCGCAGGTATGGGCAAAGATGAAGAAAACGGCTTATATCTTGAAGACGAATATCCGTATCTCGTCAATAAGAGATATTATACCGAAGGCTATCAGCATGTGTTTGCCTGCTTCAAGTTCGTTCCCGACAATGAAGCGTCTGCAGCAACTATCTTTTCAAATATAGGTGCACATCCTACTGTTGTTGATGAATCAACAAAGCTTCTTTCTGCAGATTTTCCGGCTTTTATGGAAGAAAAAATCAACGGTGCAGGTATGAATTTTATGTTTATTCAAGGTGCGCAGGCTCCTGTTTCCGTCAACAAATGGGCTGATATACCGGAAGCGACTGACAGTGAGGTTGATGCGAAAATTGCCGTAAATCCTGTTGCGGAAGATTACAAAACAGCCATACTCCTCGGTTATGAGTACGCAAGGCTTATATTGGAAGCTCAGAATAATACAAAAGAAATTGAACCTATTCTCAATGTCAGGATGACGGAGTATGCAGTAAAGCTTGAAACCGGACTTTTTGGATACGGCGCCACAGAAGGCTTTATAGGCACAACAACGGTAAAGGATTCTTCAAGCAAAACCGGCTATTCAATCGTTACGGAAGCAGGTTACATAGAAATAGGAAAAGATATTGTTTTGCTTACCGCCCCGGGTGAGATTGTTCCTCAGCTTGTTTACGGTAATGTTGTTTCGGCAGAATATTCGTACCGCGGCACGGAATGGACTTATGAGGCAACCGTAAATATTGTCCCCGAAGGTAAAACAGTTCTTGTAATGGGGCTTTGCAACGATGCTATAGGCTATATTCTTCCGGATAATGACTATGCACACTTTATCACAGACATAATTTGGGACGCAGACGGTGCCGATAAGCTCTTCGGTCCCTACCACAGACATTATGAAGAAATGCTTTCTGCCGGAAGTTCGGCGGGGTCAACAACAGTTTTAATTCTTAACGAGCTTGTAAAAAGCGAAAATCCCTGAATTGTTAATTTGAGCTGTCGGTCCGATATAACAATGAACCGGCAGCTTTTTTACCGATTAATGCAGGAGGTTCTTGTATGACAAAAAAAACAGCCAGACAAAAAGCAAAAGAGCTTGTTGCAAAAATGACAGTTGAAGAAAAGCTTTCACAGCTGTTATATAATGCTCCCGCAATAGAGAGGCTTGGCATAGAAGAATACAATTGGTGGAATGAAAGCTCTCACGGTATTCACGGTGCAGGTACGGCTACTGTTTTTCCTCACGCTGTCGCAATGGCTTCGACCTTTGACACCGAGCTTGTGGGAAAGATTGCCGATGCAGTTTCAACGGAAGGCAGAGCAAAGTATAACAGGCATATAAAATACGACGACCATGATATTTTTAAGGGAATTACTTTTTGGGCACCCAACATCAATATTTTTCGTGACCCCCGTTGGGGCAGAGGTCAGGAAACCTTCGGTGAAGATCCGTTTCTTACCTCGAAGCTTGCTGTTTCCTATATCAACGGAATTCAGGGTAACGGCGAATTTCTTAAAGCGGCTGCCTGCTCAAAGCATTTTGCCGTTCATTCGGGTCCTGAAAAAAACAGACACGGATTTAATGCTGTTGTTGATAAGCACGACCTTTTCGAAACCTATCTCCCAGCATTTGAAAAAACCGTTAAAGCAGGTGTTTCGGGAGTTATGGGTGCATATAACCGCTTAAACGGCGAGCCTTGCTGCTCTCATTCATATCTTATCTCGCAGATACTCCGCAAAGACTGGGATTTTGATGGCTATGTTGTTTCTGACTGCGGTGCACTCAAAGATATTTATAAATTTCACAAATTTGCTGAAACAAGAGCAGAAGCCGCTGCTGTTGCTCTCAAAAGTACCTGCGACCTTAACTGCGGCGATACCTATGACGCCCTTGTTGATGCATATGAGCAGGATTTAATAAGCGAAGATGATATCACTGCTGCTGCTGAAAATCTTTTCACAATCCGTTACCGTCTCGGCGAATTTGAAGAGGTAAGACCTTATTCGGATATCGGTTTTGATAAGCTTGACAGCAAGGAGCACAAGGAGCTCAACCTGAAAACAGCAGAGCAATGTATTATTCTTCTTAAAAACAAGGATAATTTCCTTCCTCTTGACAAGAACACAAATAAAAAGATTGCGGTTGTGGGACCCAACTCTCTTTCCGTTACTGCTCTTGAAGGCAACTACAACGGCTATGCTTCCGAATATGTAACTGTTGCAGACGGTATCAGAAGAGTGTTCAAGGATGCCGAAATCAGAGTTGAAAAGGGCTGCAACTACTGTGATGAACATCTCAACCATTGGAGCGGCTTCCAAAATATGATAGGCGACGGTATTGCAACGGCAGCAGAAGCCGATATTACAATTCTTGCACTCGGTCTTGATCGCTCAATCGAAGGTGAGGATACCGGCTTTGATGATGATTATACAGCCTGCGGCGATAAGCGTTCGCTTTATCTTCCCAAAACTCAGCAGAAGCTTGCAGAAATGGTTTGCGACGCTTGTGAAAATGTTATTGTTGTTATTCTCTGCGGTAGCTCAGTTGACCTTGGCGAAAAGGTAAGAAACCACGCTAAAGCAATCATTCATGCTTGGTATCCGGG
>JAZSLR010000127.1:0-5308 GCA_045535475.1 Acutalibacteraceae bacterium
GGTGCTTTATCCCTCCGATAACCATCAGGAAGGCAAAAGTCTCCGCCTTCGCCAGCAGTATTTCCTTGTTTCCGCATCAATTCAGGATATCGTCGCAAGGCATCTGACCGAATTCGGCTCAATGGAAAACTTCGCCGAAATGAACGCTATCCATATCAATGATACTCACCCCACAATGGCTATCCCCGAGCTCATGAGAATTATGCTCGACGAATGCGGCTACGGCTGGGACGATGCATACAAAATCGTTGAGGAATGCTGTGCATATACTAACCACACTGTTATGGCGGAAGCTCTCGAATGCTGGGGCGAAGACCTCTTCAAGCGACTTCTTCCCAGAATCTATCAGATTGTCAAGGAAATCGACAACCGCTTCAGAAAGAAAATCTGGGATGCAACGGGCGATGCGGGCAGAGTAGAAAGAATGGCAGTTGTTTCAAACGGCGCAGTCAAGATGGCAAATCTCTGTGTTGCCGTCTGCCATAAAGTCAACGGCGTTTCCGCACTCCACAGCCAGATTCTCAAGGACACAATCTTCAACGAGTTCTATACTCTTGAACCCGATAAATTCACAAATGTCACAAACGGCATTGCTCACCGCCGCTGGCTCTGCCAGGCAAACCCCGGTCTTACAAATATGCTGACAGGTCTTATCGGCAAGGATTTTGTTTATGATGCATCAAAGCTCGGTAAGCTTGCAAAGTATGTCGATGATGCCGCAGTTCTTGAAGACCTTCGCAAGATAAAGCTTGAAAACAAAGAGAATTTTGCAAAGATTGTCAAGAACAAGACGGGAATCAGCCTTGACCCGACTTCGATTTTCGACGTTCAGGTAAAGCGTCTTCACGAGTACAAGCGTCAGCATCTCAATGCTTTCAATATTCTTGCAAAGTATCTTGAAATCAAAGCAAATCCGGGCGGAAACTACACTCCGCACACCTATATTTTCGGCGCAAAGGCAGCTTCGGGCTACTTTATGGCAAAGAAAATCATTGAATTCATCTGCGCTCTTGCAGACCTTATTAACAATGACCCCGATGTAAAAGACCTTCTCAAGGTTGTTTATATGGAGGATTATAACGTAACTATGGCAGAGGCTCTTATGCCTGCAGCTGATATCAGTGAGCAGATTTCGCTTGCAGGTACGGAAGCGAGCGGCACGGGCAATATGAAGCTTATGATTAACGGTGCTGTTACCGTCGGCACAATGGACGGCGCAAACGTTGAAATTTATGATGCCGTCGGTTCCGAAAACATTCTCATTTTCGGTATGAGCACTCCCGAGGTCAACGAGCTTAAGAGAAGCGGCTACAATCCTCAGAATTACTATAACAACAACGCTGAGCTTAATAATCTTATTAACTTTATTAATAAGGGCATAAACGGAAAAATGTTCGGCGAAATCGGCGGCTCAATCACTCATCACGACCCCTATATGGTTCTTGCGGACTTCGCGGATTACAGAAATATCCAGAAGCTTGCAGAGGAAATCTGGGCAGATAAGGACAGATGGACAAAGATGTCGCTTATGAATATCGCAGGCGCAGGCGTTTTTGCGGCTGACCGTTCAATCAACGACTACGCAAGAGATATCTGGAATGTCGAAAAAATCGACCTCAGAAGCAAAAAGAAATAATTAAACAGACAGGCGGCTCAATCGGGTCGCCTTGTTGATTTGAGGTAAATTATGACCGACTGTGATTTTATGAACATAGCAATTGAGCAGGCAAAAATCGCCGCTGACGGGTTTGAAGTTCCCGTCGGCGCGGTTATTGTGCGTAACGGTGAGGTTGTTTCTGTCGGCAGAAACCGACGTGAATACGGCAAAAATGCTCTTGCCCACGCCGAAATCGAGGCAATCAACCTTGCGTGCAAAAAGCTCGGTGGCTGGCGGCTCTGGGAATGCGAGATGTATGTCACACTCGAGCCTTGCCCGATGTGTACGGGTGCGATAATCAATTCAAGAATCCGCCGCCTTGTTTACGGAGCATCGGATGTGAAGGCTGGCTCGTGCGGATCGGTTGTCAATCTTTTTGATTTGCCTTATAACCACAAGCCCGAGGTTGTTGCAGGGTTTATGGCTGATGAATGTGCCGGGCTACTGTCGGATTTTTTTGCGGAATTGAGAAAAAGAAAGAAGGGGAATGCCGATGAATGTTGAAAAAATATTTTTTGCAATCGAATTAATCGGCACCGTTGCCTTTGCGATAACGGGCGTAATCACCGCACTCGAAAAGAAGTTTGACATCTTCGGCGCAATCGTTCTCGGCACGGTGACTGCGGTGGGCGGCGGTATCGTGCGTGACCTTATTCTCGGCTATACGCCCCCGATGGCATTCAGAAAATCCGTTTATGCGATAACCGCGGTTATAACTTCACTTGCTGTTTTTGTTATCGCATACTTCTTCGGCAAAAAAATTCAGAAGCATTTCGACGTTTATTCGCAGGTCATAAATATTTTTGATTCAATCGGACTTGCGGTTTTTGTTGTCGGCGGTGTCAACAGCGCAATTGCCTGCGGATTTGAGGAAAATATGTTTCTCTCGATTTTTGTTGCAACCTTGACGGGCATCGGCGGCGGTGTTATGCGTGATATTATGGCAGGCAGAGTGCCGAAAATTCTTCGCAAAAGAGTCTATGCCCTTGCGGCGATAATCGGAGCGATTATTTATTATTTACTCATACATTACGGTGTCTGTTCTTCGACTTTGGCAATCATACTCGGTGCAGGCTCGGTTCTGATTATCCGAATCCTCGCAACGATATTCCATTGGAATCTTCCCACGGTCAAAAATCTTGATGAATAAAAAATAACGGAAGCGTACAGAAAAGTACACTTCCGTTTTTGCGTTTTATTTACTGTTTTTCGCTTACCGCCTCAAGAACTTCTTTCTTGAAATCGCCGAAGATTTTATATTTCTTCGAGAATATGATGAGTGAAGCTATAATCATAACGGGAGGAACGATGAACATAAGGAACGAAATCGCACTCTTTGCCTGAGCGGTCTGAACAAGTGCCTCGCCGTCATAGCCTGTAACCGTGAAGGTTGCATACATAATAATTGCCTGGATTGTGTATGCCATTTTCTGAAGGAATCCCTTCATTGAGAATGTAAGGCTCTGATTGCGGCTTCCAGTCTTGAATTCGCCGTAGTCAACGCAGTCTGCAAGCATAACTGTCTGATTGACAAACATACTGCCTGTGCCGAGCGAAGTAAGAATGTAGAGAATGCCGAGTGCGGTAACGTTGCCGCTGAAGCAGTAACCCATAACCGCCATTCCGATGTAGCCTGCCGCCGCCATTCCGAGAGAAAGCTTATAGATGGAGCGGTTGTTCATAAATTTTGAGAATACGGGAACAACAAGGATTGAAAGCACCGAACCGACCGTACCCATAAGATTGAATTTTGACTGGAGGGTAAGGTCGCCGAGAACGGATGTGAAATAATAGCTGCTGATACCAGATGTCATATAGAAGCCGGCGTTTGAAATCATCGCAAAAAGCATAAAAACAAGAAGCTGGTCATTGCTCTTAATAACATTGATTGCCGCCTTGAAGGAGAACTTTTCGTTGTTGACGATAATGCGTCTTTCTTTTGTTGAAAGAACGCTGATGAGTGCAAAAAGAATAAGTCCGCCCGCCATAATAACCGACCATTTGCCGAAGCCTTTGCTGAGTGTGTCGGAGGTCATTGCATCAAGCTTGCTGCCCGCAACGCCGCCGAAAAATGCAACCGCCATCGGAGTGAAGATTGAGATTATGCCCTGACCGAGACCCGAGAATGCTCTTGCAATTGTTGAAACAAGGTTTCTGTCCTTTTCTTCCATTGCAAACGAGGGCACCATCGACCAGAAGGGGATGTCGGCAAGAGTGTTTGTCATACCCCAGAGCACGTAAAGCACAGCCGCATAAACGTAAAGTCCGGTTGAACCCGAGCTGAATCCGGGATTGTTGAAAAGCAGACAGAGCACGACCGCATTCATCATCGCCCCTATTAAAATCCACGGACGGTATTTGCCCATTCTTGTTTTTGTTTTGTCAACTATCATACCCATCATCGGGTCGTTGAAACCATCCCAGAGTCTTGCAAGGGGAGTGATGATAAGCAGGAATGCGGGGCTGATGCCGAGCGCGTTTGTGAGATAAATTGAAAGATAGGAATAGAACATTCCGTAGCTGAGGTCAAGACCGACAGCACCTACGCCGTAGCCGAGTTTTTCGCCGAGACCGATTTTTTTCATTTCGTCACATCCTGAGAATTATTCGTTAACTGTTTTATCATAGCTGTATCTGCGTCTGCTTTCCGTGCCCTTGCCGTACTGAATCGCTTCCGTCGGGCAGCAGTTGATGCAAGCTGTGCAGTGCTGGCACTTTGATTTTATCCATACGGGTTTGCCGTCACGGATTTCGAGTGCTCCGTCGGGACAGTTTTTTGCACACAGACCGCAGGAAACACATTTATCGTCTGCATAAAACTTTTTGGTGTTTCTGAAAGCATTGTAAAGCTTTGAAACAAAAACGCTTTTGATTTCGCCCTTCGTACTTCCCGCACGCTTCTTCGAGCAGGAGTTTATATCCTCACAGACCGATTCAAGCTCCTTGTCTGCGTGAACAAGAAATTTCCGGGCTTTCTCCTTCGGGCTCGGGTCATAAAGAATAACGTAATTGTCGGGCATTCGGAGAGAATAGCTGTAGTCAAGCTCTCTGCCAAGCTTTTTTGCGAGCATTTTATCTGCCGCACCTGTTGTTGCACCGCAGGTGATGACGCAGTAAACATAATTTCCGAGCGAATTCTTAACCTCGGGCAATGAAGCAAAACGCTTGATGATTTCGGGCAGCCCCCAGAAATAGACAGGGAAAACAAATCCCGTTTTTTCATTTTTTTCTTTGATTTCGGCAGTGCCATTCAGAACATCGGCGATGCTGACAGCAGTATCGCCCGTTTTCTCGGCAATAACCTGCGCTGTATGCTTTGAGTTTCCGGTTGCGGAAAAATAATAAATCATAAAAAACACCTTTTTGATTTTCTTTTTAAAATTGTAGCATTGACAAAAATTTTTGTCAATAAATAATAAGCGATGATTTGCGCATAATAGAAATGAACCTTGAGTTCAATAATTTTTTAAGAGAGGAACCTCGAAATGGAAAACAACAGACAGAACAATCAGAATAATCAGCAGAACAACCAGCAGAATAACAACCAGAACAACAATCAGCAGAACCAGCAGAATAAAAACCAGCAGAATCAGCAGAACAAGAAGAATAACAACAAGGAAAACTTCTGAAGCTGAAGCGGCGGCACCCTTG
>JAZSLR010000099.1:0-3440 GCA_045535475.1 Acutalibacteraceae bacterium
TCCGAATAAAATAATTATTTCTGAACGTGCAGACCCCAAACGACTTATAAAAAGCAGATACGGCTATAAATTTATAGAAAAGTATTATGCCCGTGCGGATGCTGCGGTTTTTCAGACCGAGGATGCAAAGAATACTTATCCTGAAAATATTTCCGCAAAAGGCAGAGTGATTTTTAATCCCATAAACGGCAGCTTACCTGAAGCATATTTCGGAGCGCGCAATAAGTACATAACAACCTTCTGCCGTATATCAAAGCAGAAAAATCTGCCGATGCTCATAAATGCTTTTAATATTGTGCATCAGAAATTCCCCGATTATATTCTGAGAATTATAGGTAAGCCCAGCAATAAGGACGATGAAGAAGCGTTAAAGGACACAGAAGAGTTGATTATTAAATACGGTATTTCCGATTCTGTTCAGTTTCTGCCCTTCAGTCCGTCAGTTCATTCTGAGATAATTACCGATGCGCTTTATGTAAATTCTTCCGACTACGAGGGAATGTCAAACGCAATGCTGGAAGCAATGGCAATAGGCATGCCCGTTGTGTGTACCGACTGTCCTATCGGCGGTGCAGCGGCTGTTATAAGGCACAAAGAAAACGGAATGCTGACCAAGGTCGGCGACCATAAGGACTTTGCAAAAGCAATAGCAGAAGTTCTGAGTTCCCCCGAATTGTCCGCAAAGTTGTCAGCCAACGCCGCAAAAATAAGAGAAGAACTCTCACTCGAAAATATCGCAAAACAATGGATGGAGTTATTTTGAAGGAATTGAGAATATGAAAAAAGTTTTATTTGTAGCAAATCACCTGACTGTAGGTGGAATTCAGAAATCTTTAATTTCTGCTCTTAACAGCATCGATTACAACACAAATGAAGTTACTTTGTATATCAGAAAGAAAAGATTGGATTTGTTGCCTTATGTAAATAAGAATGTAAAAGTTTTGATTAATGATGACAATGTTCATTATTATAGACTGGTATATTCTATGTTTTTACAGTTTTTGATTTTTATTTGCAATATATTAAAGTTAAAAGAAAAGGCATCATTATTGACAGCTCGTTTATCTGAATATGTTATGTTTTCAATGTTTGAAAACGAGAAAAAAAACTATTTTTCCGATATTGAATATGATGTGGCAATATCGTATTGGCAGGGCTATAATACTTTGTTTGTAGACAAATACATAAAAGCAAAAAGAAAAATTATGTTTTATCAGGTTTCTACTGATGAATTACATGATATTCATCAGATGACAATGCCTAATTATGATGCTATTGTGGTTGAACATAAGGATATAGAAAAATCATTATACAGTTGGTATAAAAATATTGATAACAAAATAGTTGTTCTGGAGAATTATACAAATCCCCAATTAATAAAAGATATGAGTTCTGAGTTTAAAATAGAAAAGGACCACAGAATTACTCTTTGCACTTGTGCACGTTTTTCTCCCGTGAAAGGTATTGATTTAGCAGTAAAATCAGCTAAGTTATTGAAAGACAAGGGGTTAGAATTTTTATGGTATTTTGTCGGTGATGGACCGACAAGACCTGAAATTGAAAAACTGATTGAACAATATAACCTTGATGATTATATTATTTTAACCGGTATGCAAAAAAACCCTTATCCGTATTTAGGTGCAAGTGATATATATGTTCAGCCTTCGTATGAAGAGGCATTATCAATTGCAATGCTGGAATCCCAGATATTCTGTTTGCCTATGGTATCAACAAAAACTGCCGGCGGTATAGTTATGATTGAAGAAGAAAAGAACGGTTTTCTGGCGGATATAAATCCCGAAGCTCTGGCGGCATCAATTGAGAAAATGATAACAAATCCTGATGTTAGAGCAGAAATAAAGATTAATCTTTCAAGGGTTGATTATTCAAGTGAAAGAACAAGATATTTTAATGATTGGGTTAAATTATTGGGGGCTTAAATTTGAAATTTAGCATATTAATACCGGTTTATAACGTTGAAAAATATCTGGAACAGTGTCTGGATTCTGTAATGAATCAGAATTTTGAGGATTATGAAGTTATCATTGTTGATGATGGTTCTACAGATAACAGTTCTTGTATATGTGATATATATGCAAAAAAGTATCATGAAAAAGTTTCTGTTATTCATAAGGATAATGAAGGGCTGATTTCAGCAAGAAGAATTGCAATTGACAACGCAAAAGGTGAATTTTGTATCTTTGTGGATTCGGATGATTTTATCGAATGTAATTTACTTGAAACTATCAACAACTATTTATCAAAAGATGATAATATTGATATGGTAATATACTCTTTTGATTATTATAGTGAGGGTATAAAAAAGGCAAGAAACAGATTTGTTGCCAATGATTCCGAGATATGGGATTCCGAAAATAAAAAAGCTTTATACGAATTGCTTGCAACGAGTGACTGTATAGATGCGTTGGTGATAAAGGCAATTAAAACAGATATTCTTAAACGTGATCCGATTGATTATAAAAAATATTACTCAAAAAACATGTCAGAGGACACCTTGCAATCAATTTATCCTATTACATATGCGAAAAAAATAATTTACGCTGATGTGCCGTTATATAACTATAGATACAATGGCGACAGTATTTCCCGCAATTTCAGTCCGGAAGGTATAATGAAAAAAGATTCATCGCATGTGTTTGACGAGATATTTGCGGTTTTACCTTTATGGAAACTTGATAACGATGAGTTTAAGAATAAGGTTTTTGCACGTTGGTTTTCTGATGTAATGTACATATTTTGGAAATCCTGTGAAAATGCTTCCTCAAAAAAGGCAATAGATTTAATATTAGCGTTTAATTGGTTGTCTATGTTACCGCCCTGTAGTCTAAAAACTTTTGAAGAGCTTGTAAATCTTCAATATAAAAAACTTTATTATTATTGGTTTTATGATAAATTCGGAAGTATAAAATTTATGTTTTTAAAGAAAAAAATATATAAAAGTTTATCTTCTGTCAAGAAAAAAATTAAATCTGTTTTACATTAAACGCTATATAGAAAAAACTGTATAAGGTAACTATATATAAGGAAAAACTATGCAAAAAGAAATGATTTTTGTTATGAAGCTGATGAATGGCGGAGGCGCTGAGAGGGTAATTTCTCTTTTGACAAATGCCACATCCCAAAAAGGTTTCAATGTAAAGTTAATAATTACTCATCAGAGCAAGAAAGATGCTGCTCTTAGCGATATTGATTCACGGGTTGAGGTTATCTCTTTGCCCGATGAAATCGAAAGCTATGATTATCCCGAAATTGCTCAAAAAGTTGTAATGCTGAGCTCCCGTTTACTCGGAAAAATCGGTAAAATATTTTCCCCGAAGCTTGCCGATAAAGCCTTGGTGATAAAATATCTTGCTCGTAATTTCAAAGGTGTATGCTGGCTCAAGAGTTTTTTCAAGAAGCATAAGTCTGCTAGGGTTATT
>JAZSLR010000013.1:0-12628 GCA_045535475.1 Acutalibacteraceae bacterium
AGAACGGGAAGAACATCCTTTTTGAAATCATAATCTTTTGCATCGTTTTCACATTTTGACGGCAATTCTTTTGATATTTCGCCTGCATATTTTCTCCAAACGGACATATCAAAACCGTTTTGGAAAAGCATTTTTATATTATCGCAAGTGTTGATGATTTTCATTTTACAACCTCATCCAAGCCGTAAATATATCTGAATGCAATTTTGTCGGAGGAATCGCTTTCCTGACCTTCGAGCTCTTCTTTCAAAGAGTTTTCTTTATCAATGATGAACCATATTGTTTTACATCCGTATTCTGCCGCCGTCGGCATAAAAACATCTGCAACCCATTTTGTATCGTCGGGATGGTTTTCAAACCCTGAGCGTGTGTCGGCAACATAGTCACACTTGTTCTCTTTAATTACTTCGAGAGCATAATAAAGAGGTTCACGGTAGTTTTCGTGAGAACAAAATTTCTTCCATTTTACAAACACAACATTGTAATTTTCTTCGTAATACACTTCACAAAATTCGGATTTATACATAAGGTTATCTCCTTAACAGAAATGATTTTTATTATAACGAAAACAAATCAACATATTTTATTGAAATACATTCGTCGTTTTTAAAAGTAAATTCAACAATCCACGGCATAACTGTGCGTATTCTTTGAAAATTTTCATATCCGAATGATTTATCATAATAGTTGATTATTGTACTCAAAGCTGTGCCGTGACTACCGATTGCAATGTTTTTGCCTTTGTATTTTTCAAGAACGCTATTCAACGCAGAAACATTTCTGCTCTGAACCTCATTTAAGCTTTCACCGTCAGAGAGTTTATAGTCGAAATCTGCCCATTGAGATTTAATAAAAGATACAAAATCCTCAATCCAGATGCTATCCACCTTGCGTTCTCTGAAATCATCAATTATTTCTATGTTCAAACCTTTACTGTCGGCAAAGTGTACAACAGTATCAAATGCTCTTTTAAATGGACTTGATAAAACGACCTCAATATTTTTATCCGCCAAAAACTGCGTAACAAGTTCTCTGTCAACCATTCCTTTGGCGGACAGTTCTCTTGACATATCATCACGGTTATTATAATTCGGTTCAGCGTGTCTGACGAAATAAACTTTTGTCATTTGGAAACACCTTAATTCTTTGATAATTGTAATTTATATATCCTCTGTTTCTCTATATCCTCACAATATGCAAAATAATCTTTGGGTGGTTTTACGATCTCAATGAGATCAGCACCAAGTTTTTCGATTGTTTTATACGAAGCGATGTTACTTTCATCACAAGTCAATATCAATTCATTCATACCGTGAGCTTTTGCAACTTGTAACACAAGTTTACAGGCTTTATATGCGTAATTGTTGCCACGATATTCCTTGTCAATTTCATAACCGATATGTCCGTTGTAATATGAATGATAATTACTACCGATACGGATACTGATTTTTCCAACAGCAGTATCGTGGACAAAAATATCGTAGTAATAGAATGGCAACAACTCGTCATCGCCTTGATGTTTTTGAGAAATTTTTAATGTAATCTCGCCGTCAGATATAGTGTCAAAGTTTGTGAAGAATTCAAATCCACTCATATATAGTTATCTCCTTTTATAGCCAACCGAATCAATTACTTTTAACATAGCATAATTATCAGGCATTGTAGAGCAAGTTGCCGTTCTTCCTTGTTCCAATATTTTTCGTGTAACAAAAGAAACAACTTCTTTAGACAAGCCTTTGTTACGGTAATTCAAAGCCGTTTTTACATCAGCAGCTTCCCATGCGGCATCACTGTATCTTTCAATTGCACAGCGGGCAACAGGTTTATCATCAATGAATAAAAGATAATACTCTGTACCTTCATTAAGCCAGCTTTTCCAATCTTTTTGGGATGCACCTTTAAAGAACAACCTTTTATGTATCGGCTTGCATAGTCTGAGATGTTTATTGAATGAATGTCTGTTTGCAAGTTCTATTTTATGATTTAACTTGTATTCTTTAAGTTCTGAAATGTTGTTAATCTCAAATATAATTTCTTCCGGATTGCGCATAGTTTCACCTTATTTCACAGCAAATGTAGCAATATACTGCGGATAATATTTGCCGATAATATTTACGCCTTCTCCGTCACGGTCTTCGTATAATGCTTTGAGTGTAAATCCTGCTTTGAGCTGACCGCCAATTTGCTCGTCCAATGTATGGCTGAACTGCACGCCGTCACCGTTTGCAATCATTGCGTCAAGTCGTTCTTTCGGCATTTTGAGGGGATTGAACGGCAAAGGATTAACAACTTTCAGAGGGTCATTTTCTTCAAACAAATAATCTATTCCGTTATCAAGACCTGAAAGCAGTCTGCCGCCCTTTTTAAGCACACGGTAACATTCGTTCCAGACGTGATAAACATCTTCAACATAGTTGTTTGAAACGGGATGAAAAATCAAATCAAAGCTTTCATCTTCAAACGGAAGCGTTTTTGACATATCACCTTTGACGATAGTGATGTTGTAACCTTCTCTTTCAGACACCATTTTCTCTGCTTCAAGCTGTCTGTCGGAATAATCAAACACCGTACATTCCGCACCGAGTTTTGAGAGAATTGGCATCTGCTGACCGCCGCCGCTTGCAAGCCCCAATACCTTTTTACCTTTCAAATCACCAAACCATTCGTGAGGAACAGCAATACAGGGCGTAAGAATAACCGAAAAATTATCGGGAGTAATTTTCTCGTATTCTTCGTGGCTTATGGGCAAGGTGTATTCGCAACCGTCTTCTGCCCACGAATCCCAAGTTTCTGAATTTATTTTAGTGTAGTCAATCATTTTAATTCCTCATTTTCTTGCTAACTGCAAATCTATTGTATCATAAATAGTAATTTCTCCGCCGTGACGGTTAATTGCATCTTCTATCTTTGAAAAGAACTCTGTTCGGATTTTTTCTTCAATAGCGATATGATCTGAATATGTACCGAGAAGCATTATGTATTCTTTTGCTGAGAATGTGCGGGTACGGTAAAACAGCTTGTATTGAATATCCTTAAAACCATATTTTTCAGCAATCAATGCTCTGTTCCGAGCCTGAGCTTCGAAATATTCAACAAGTGATTCTTGTTTCTTGTTGTGGTATTTATAATAATATTCTGCATAGATTCGATCCATTTCTTTCGACAAAGCAGGTTTACCTTTGTCACGGTACGGATGATTTGCAAATCGGGCAAAAACACCGCCGTTTTTCAGCATATCAAAGACCTTTTTGCATCCGATTTCTTCGGGTATCCAATGAAAAGCAGAAGCGGAATAAATCAAATCGTACTCGCCGTTCAACTCAACATCTTCAAACTTTCCCGAAACCGCTGAAAAGTTCGGATAACCTTTAAATTTCTCACGGCATAGTTCGCAGAAATTTTTGCCGTAATCAACTGCGGTAAGGTTACAACCTGTTTTAAGAAAAGGTAATGTTGCCTGACCGCCACCAATGCCAATTTCAACAACACGGCTTGTATTATTGATTGGAGCATAATCAAAGATTGTCTGATACAGTTCATCAACATATCTGGGTCGCATTTTTTCGTAGGTATCTGCAACCGTATCAAAAGTCCAACCTAAACCGTTCATAGCCATAAACCTATTTCCTTATTATTTCTTGTGCAGAATATGCCACACATCATTGCCGACAAATCCACATTTTCTGTATAGTGTTTCGGGGTTTGTTTTGTTATCAACTTTGCCCGAAACGGTTGCAAAATCAGCAACATCCTTCATTCTGAATAATAGTTCTGTAACTATCAACTGTCCGATTTTCTTGCCACGGTATTCAGGTAACACTTGTATCCATTCAAGCACAAGCTCTTTTGCTTCTGCATCATAATCTGCCAAACCGCAGCCGACAAAATTGCCGGTTGCTTTTTCTTTAACCATTATCCATAAGTTTTCATTGTAAACAGGTGTTTTGGTATAGCCTTTGATTAGTTCCTTGTTAACCGAAATATCTGTATATGAATCGTTTATTATCTGCACGATTGCTTTAATATCTTTTCGTGTTGCGGTTGTGATTTCAAAATCATTCGTTGCGATTTTGGGTATATCTTTAAGGGTATGATATAAACGAAAATACTTTTCATCAGTGTATTCAGATAATATGTCAGATGAAAAATCATTATCGTGTAAAATTATCATATTAGGCGGAATTGTTATGCTTTTAGCTTTCCAATATGGAATTGAAAGAGTACCGCAAGGGTTGTTAAGATATTCGGTTAGTGTAATCATTTTAAACTCCAAAATAATAAAAGGCACCTCCGAAACGGAGATGCCTGCAATTCACAGAAAGATATAAATTACATCAATCGCAAACGGACAAAACGGCTCTCCGATTCATTGTGTTAATCATCATTGTCATCTTGCCCACCTGCATTTCAGTAATTTTCTACATTGTAACAATATAAGAATAATTTGTCAACAGTTTTCGGTTGCGGTGCAAAAATGTAGGTTTTAAATTCAAAAGTGTTTACCAGCGGCGTTGCAAACGAAATAAGCATAAAAGTTTTTTACATAACCACTTTGAAAAAGTGCGCAATTATACACCGCTTACGGTGCCATTGCGATTTCTTTGAAATTCTCGGAACAAAGTTCCGCTGATTTCATCAGACAAGGTAAACCTTGCGTTTCACTATTCTAATTATGTTGAAATAACAATCAATTATAATATTGATTTTTTTGACACGAAGTATTATCATTTTAATAACAAATTATGTGTTTTGCGGGTGAGCTTTATGATTACATCTATACAATCAATGACAAGCATTGGTAAATACAAAAACCTTATTGAGCCAATAGTATTACACAAAAATCAAATTATTTTTGGATTTAACGGAACTGGAAAATCTACAATAAGTGATTTGTTTTATTCTCTTTGTTATGAAGAATACACGGATAGAATAAAAGGAAGAAAAACTTTACCATCAGAATCAGGTGAGGAATCACCTGAAATGTCTGCCGTGTTTACAACAACAAATGGTAATATAGAATATTCAAATGGTGTATGGAATCAAAGAAGTAATCTTCATGTTTTTAACGAACAATATATTGGTGATAACTTATTTGTTGGAAAGATGAATTCTCATGGCGAAGCAGAAGTCATAATTGGAAGAGAAGCGACAAAACTATCAAATGAAAATGAAGAACTGAGAAGTGTCAACGAAGAAGCGGTTCAAATTATAAATGAAATACTTGTTAACAATAAAGATCTTTGTGATAAATCTGGAATTAAAAAAACAAAAATTACAGATTCTAACATTGATAAAAGATTATCAACTCTTGCAGAACTGTGTCTTTTTTTGGAGACTCAAAAAGAAAGCATTAGAATACAAATAGAAAACAAACCGCTGGAAGATGAAAGAATCAAAAAAATTCAAAAATGGATAAATGATTTAAATTGTTTTTTTGCGCTATCCTAATAAAGAAGATCTGACAAAAGCCAAGAATTTAGAAAAAATCTTAAAAGAAATTCCAAAAGTTACAAACAAAGAAATTGCAACACATATTTCAAAATATATGAGTCGTTTTGATGTGGGATGGTTATCACAAGGTGTAAATTACCAAAGCGATTCTGAACATTGTCCTTTTTGTGGACAAGAAATTCAGAATGTTAATCATATTAAATTAGTTAGACAAATTAATAAGTTTATACAAAGTAAACAAAAGCAAAAAGCAGATGAAATAAAGTCAAAACTTTTAAATGCTTCAAGTTTTTTTGAAGTTGAAGCAATTCTTTCCTGTCTGAATACGGTTAGAGTTATTTGTGAAGCAAATGACGAAGAAAAAATATTACATAGTCCCACAATTAAACTGCTAAAAAAAATGATTCCTTCTGAAGTTGTTGATGAAATAGCTATTAAATCTGTTAAAGCAAAAATAGAAGAAAAATATTTGAATCCTTATGAGGTCGTCTCACTTGATACAAGCGAAAAAAATATTTGCACAATTGTTTGCAATATAGGTTTATACTTGTCTAAAATCACAACAGCCTTAGTGGATGAAAAACAGAAACTTGAAAACAAAATAACTTCCGAAAAAGAAATTGAAAAAAAGATTGCCTTGTATGAGATGTCTTTTGGTGAAAATCGAGATCGATTTACAGAGTTAGTTATAAAGGCAAAAACTGCACAAAAAAACAGAGCAAAAATTCGAGAGAATGAAGAAAAAATCAAAGGAATGTTGGAAGATGTTAGAATAGAAAGTATTAACCGAATTCTTCAAGAATTGAATGTTAATTTTTCTATTAAACATATTAATCAAAAATATCAAGTTCAAATTATGGGATTTAGCCCTGTTGAATATTGCAAGGAAAATAAAGATATATGTAGTGAGGGCGAACGACATATACTGGCATTTGCATATTTTCTTCAAGAAATCAAGAATGCATCTTCACCTAAAACTGTGGTTATTGATGATCCAATCAGTAGTCTTGACATGAATAGAAAATCAATTGTTGCTTTTAAAATTTCCGAATTGATGAACAATACGGATGACGATCAAATTATTGTATTGTCACACGACATATCGTTTGTTGAAAAACTATGTTCTTTGATCAACTCGGCTGTAACCGATATTGATTGTTTAGAGTTGCGAAAAAGTGAAGCTACAGCAGTTGCACCTCTTGTTTTGTCCGAATACTTACTTACCGATGAACAGGTTTATGAAAAGATAATTAAAGATGCAGAAACATCAAATAATTATAATGATAAGCTTTTAGGGTTAATGGCAATCAGACCATATGTGTATATAAAAACAGGTATGAATGTTTATGATGAATTTTATAAATCAACAGAAAAAAGATCAACATATTTTGCTCATACCATATATTCGCAAACAAGAAGAGTTTCATGGAACAGCAGACATTATTCATTAAAAGGATTGCGTGCTTATTGTAAAAAAGCTTCTCAAAAAACTAAAATTAATATTGATGAAAATCTGATAATACCTGAAGATTTCGTTTTTTTTGGTTTTAATTATGACAAAGTATTGAATTTATACAACTCAATTGGTTCAGATAATATATTTGAACTTAGGAAAAAGGCGATTGTATTTAGGGTGCTTTTAGAAGCAACATTATATATGTTGGTTTCTAAGAAGAAATTCGATCCTGAACGCATAGGTGGTGAATATTTGAAGGCAATCAAAGGCGCAAAAAAAGAAAATAAAACAATGTGTGAATGCATAAAAGAGTTATATGATTTATCAAAAAAATTTCACCATGGAGCAGATGCGAGTTCAACTTTAGGTATATCAAATTTAAATCCGGACGAGATGTTGTTCTATGATAGAGAAATTAAAAGAGTTACAACTTGGATTTCAAACAATCCAGACAAGTGTAATCCCAACGCATCAATGTAATTTAAAAAGCTGAGAAAGGATTAGTATCGTTTTCTTAGCTTTTTAATACGAATATATCTTGACAAACTTTGTGAAAAGATATATTATAAAAGCGGTCGAACAATTGTTCTGTTGATGAAACAGAGATTTTTAGTTTTTTATAAAAACATAAGCTTCAGAGAAGCGCCGCTTGAAATTTTTTTTGCAAAAAATATTTCAATTTTGGGGATTGGGGTTATCCCCAACAAGCGGCAATGTGATGGTACAAAAATTTGATTTTTTCAAATTTGGGTACAGATTAACTGTAGAGAGGAACCTTTCAGAAAAATCAAGTCAGTTGACGGTATTTATTGTGTTAGCGAAAAACTCGATTTCTGCAAAAACTCAGCCTGACCTCCCCTGCGTTTTTGCAGAACACTTTTGCTTTGAAAAGCGGAAATTCAAAAAGTGTTCTTTGCTAAAGTATGTCACATTACCTACCCTCTAAAAATTCAAGGTTGATTTTCGGGTGTGAATGTACTCCTGAAATTAACTTTTATCAGATGAAAAAAGATAGCAAAAACCTCCGAAGTGTTAAGATTAAATCAAAACATTTCGGAGGGTTGTTGAATATGTACAAATTACAGGGTGAAAATTTGACTTGCAGAGCATGTGCCTGCGGTAGACTTTTACAAGTCAAAGTGCTATACTATAATTATATACAAGAAAAATGATTGTTAAATAAAGTCTACTTTTTTTAACAGGATGTGATTTAATGCAGGATGTTTTGTTTCTCGGTAACGGGATAAACAGAGCGTTTAACGGCGATTCGTGGAATAATCTTGTTGAGAAGATTTCAAGGAATATGAATCAAGCCTGACCGCTGATGACGTTGAACACTTGCCGTTTCCGATGAAGGTTGTTGCTTTGTCAGGTGACAGAGTTGACAAGGCTATGCAATTTATATCGAAGGATATGAATTTTGTTAATTCTGACAGGCAGTCTGAATTGATAAGACGAATCTTTGATTTGCCGATTGAGAATATTATAACGGCGAATTACACTTTTGAACTTGAACAGATATCGGGAATCAAACCATCTCTTTACAGTTACAGAAAGATTCGCAAATTTACCAAAGGCTGTAAGGGCAAAGAAGATAAATTCGGTTTGTTCAGATATTATCAGCCTGAGAATTCCGATAAGAAGATATGGCATATTCACGGCGACATAACAGCTCCGTCAACGGTAATAATGGGCAATTATTATTACGGAAAGTTGCTCAGCGAAATTCAGACATATACATCAGGGTTTATCAAACGATATAAAACGTTAAAAAAACAAGGTTTGGAAATAACGGAACAAAGCTGGGTTGATTCGTTTCTGGCGAAGAACGTGCATATTCTCGGATTCGGGCTTGATTTAAGTGAAGCTGATATCTGGTGGCTGATTTGCTGCAAAAAGCGAAACTTTCCTGATACGAAAATATATTTTTATGTTCCGAAGGATAAAAAACATCCGCTCGGCAAGGCAAAAGAGGCTTTGCTTCGGTCGTATAACGTTGTTATCGTTGACGATATTCCTTTTGATGGGGAATATGAACGTTTTTATCATAAAGCAATAGAAAGAATAGAATCTGAAATTCAGAACGGAGGAAAAACAAATGAAAATGTTTAAGAAGATTCTTGCGACAGTTTTGTGTGTTATCATGGTGTTCGGTTCGGCGCCGCTTTCGGGATTGGTTGGGCTTGACTTGCCCGAATTCAATCTCTTTACACCCAAGGCTTCTGCGGCAACTTACAGCGGTACTTGCGGTGATAATCTTACATGGACTCTTGATACGGATACAGGTGTACTTATTATAAATGGTTCAGGTGAAATGTATGATTGGACATCGGATTCATCCGTTCCGTGGTATTCATATCGGTCATATATCGAAACAGTAAAAATCAGTAACAGCGTAACAAGCATAGGCGAATATGCGTTCTACTACTGCTCTGGTCTCACAAGAATAACAATCGGTAGTGGTGTAACAAGCATAGGCGAATATGCGTTCTACGACTGCTATGGTCTCAAAGATGTTTATTATACAGGTGATTTGGCAGGATGGTGCGAAATTGAATCAGCAGATTATAATCCTATGTATTATGCAAATAATCTTTATATCAACGGAGTTTTGATTGAAGGAGATATTGTTATCCCCGACGGCGTAACAAGCATAGGCGGTTCTGCGTTCTATGGATGCACCAAACTCACAAGCATAACAATTCCCGACAGTGTAACAAGCATAGGCGAAGATGCGTTCAGTTATTGCACCAAACTCACAAGCATAACAATTCCCGACAGTGTAACAAGCATAGGTTATCGTGCGTTCGCAAATTGCGCCAGCCTAAAAAGCATAACAATCCCAGACGGCGTAACAAGCATAGGCGGTTCTGCGTTCTACAGATGCACCGGTCTCACAAGCATAACAATCCCAGACGGCGTAACAAGCATAGGCGAATATGCGTTCTACGACTGCTATGGTCTCACAAGCATAACAATTCCCGACAGCGTAACAAGCATAGGCGAATATGCGTTCTATGGATGCACCGGTCTCAAAGATGTTTATTATAACGGAAGCGGCAGGGACTGGGAGAAAATTGAAATTAGGAGTAATAATTCTCTATTAAGCAAAGCAACAAAACATTATACATATTATTATATTACTTGGATTACAGCCAGTGAAGCAATCGAGGAAAAGGTTAAGGTTGGTGATCGCATAATTCTGCCTGCCGAGCCTCAAAGAGAGGGATATGTATTTAATTGTTGGTCGCCTAAGGTTCCGGAAATAGTTCCTGAAAACGACTTGTTTTTTGAAGCAACGTGGAGATCGGCAGATGTCCCTGTCATAAGGTGGAACGTTGACGGAAAAATTACTGAAGAATATTATGATTGCGGTGACGAAATCACTGCTCCCATTCCTGAAAAAGAAGGATATTTCTTCATCGGTTGGGATAAAGTTGTTCCCGATACAATGCCTGCAGAATCTCTTGAGTTTGTTGCTCAATGGAGCAAGGTTGAATATGAATTTGAGTTTGATGGTAATGGCATAATTATCACAGCGGCAAAGGACGCAAGCGGTGACATTGAAATACCTGCAATAATCAACGGCTATCCTGTAATTGCTATTGATGAATGTGCGTTTGCAGGTAGTGATATCACAAGCGTTACAATTTTCGAAGGTGTTGAGTCAATCGGTTTGTTTGCTTTTGCTTACTGTGATAAGCTTGAAACAGTAAACATCCCCTCAAGCGTAACCGAAATAGATTATGGTGCATTCTCGGGTTGCTCAAATATTGAAACAATCAATATTTCCGCTGATAACAACAACTTCGTAACAGATGAATACGGCGTTGTTTATACAGAGGGATTCATTGAACTTGTTTATGCTCCTGCAAAATCTGTGGGCGAAGCGTATGCTATGCGCTCAACTGCAACTTATATCTATCCGTTCGCATTCTCGGATTGCTCTGATTTTGCTCTCACAATTTCAGATAATCTTTCTGACGAGGATGCAGATGAATTCCTGCTTTATATTTCTGTAAATGAGTTTATTACAAACGACAGCTGCATTAATTTCAAAGCGGTTGACGGAGTGCTTTATAACAAGGCGGTAACAAAACTTTATAAATATCCGGTTGACAACAAGCGTGAATTCTATGCTCTTCCGAGCAGCGTAACAACAATTGCTGATGTAACTGCTTTTGTTTGCGTAGATACGGCATTTTATCTTTTTGTTGATGAAGACATTATTATGGCAGGTGTCGATGAGATTTTCAAAACACCTGAAAATCTTACTCTTCATATTGATTACGCAAGCGAATTTACAGTTGATCATTTTACTATGACACTTTTGGGCCCTGCTCACGTTTGTGTAGGTGATATCACAAAAGCGGATGCTGACGCACTTAACGAAAATGCAGAGGAAATCATTGCTGAGCAGGAAGAAATTTGGGATGAGATTGAGCCTGAACTCACTCCCGGCACAGATGAATATGATTTCATGAAGGCTTATGTTTTGGGTTATATTGATATGATAACCAACTATGTTGATTGCGAAAACAATCATACCCGCCTTCACAAATATGCGGCAGTTGTTGAAAAAGATGAAGGCAACTGCACAAACGATGGATGCACAAATTACAAGTGCGTATGTGGCTATGAGTTTACAGAAGCAATCACAGCACCCGGTCATAATTACGTTGCTGTTGTAACTGCTCCCACTTGCACAAAAGCAGGTTATACAACTTATACTTGCTCTGCTTGCGGCGATACATACGTTAATGATGAAGTTGTTAAACTCGGGCACAACTATGACACAGTTGTAACCGACCCCACTTGCACAAAAGCAGGTTACACAACTTATACTTGCTCTGCTTGCGGCGATTCATATGTTGATGATGAAGTGTCTGCAACAGGTCACTCACATGAATCTAAAGTAACCAAAGAGCCGACTTGCACAACAACCGGCATAAAAACATTTACCTGCCATTGCGGTGATAGCTATACAGAGATTATCAAGGCCAACGGTCACACCAAGGGAGAATGGGAATATATCGGCGGTAAGGAATATGCAAAGAACTGCACGGTGTGCGGAGATAAGCTTGAAAGCAAAATTGTTACTGTAAATATGATGATCAATGGTGAGAATGTGAACAAAACTCAGATTCTCAACAAGTCGACAGCAACAGTTGTCGCAACGGTTACAGATAATTTTACAAATAATCTTGTGTTTGCTTCATCTGATGACAGCATAGTTTCGATTGATGCAAACGGCAACATAATTGCAAATGATGTTGGCAAGGCAACCGTTACCGTTACAATCAGCGGCACTGCAATTTCCGATAGCATTGAGGTTGAAGTTTTGCCTCGCGATTTTACTATCACTTGGAATGTAAACGGTAAGGTGACAAAGCAAACAATTAAGGAATATGCATCTATTACTCCGAACATTGATACAAAACGTCCCGGATACAAGTTTGTAGGATGGGATTCTGAAGTTCCTTCTACCATGCCTGCCAAAAACCTTTCATTTACTGCAAAATTCGAACTCTCGTTCAAGATGTCAATCCGCAAACCTTCGACCACAACCATCAGCTACGGCGATAGCATTATTCTCCACGCAGATATGAACGAAGCCCTTCCGAGCGGCTGGACAGTCAAGTGGACGGCGGACAACGGCAACTTCTCTTATTCGGCTAACGGCGAAACCTGCACTATCACTCCGAGCAAGAGCGGTGACAC
>JAZSLR010000045.1:0-58472 GCA_045535475.1 Acutalibacteraceae bacterium
GAAAAAGATTTCGGAACAGGAATTCCGGAGAACGCAATAGAAGCTCTGGCAAGAGTTCTTCTCCCGGAAATCGAAAAATTCTACAACACGGAAGAAGGCAGAGGGGCCTTTGAAAAGTGGAAATCCGAAAAGGAAAAAGAACTGCATAATAAATAAATTATCAGTTGGCGGGGATGAATTATCATCCCCGTTTTCCTATTCTATAAGACTATATAAAAGAAAAAACCCGAACGCATCTCCTATTTTAAAGAGATAGTTCGGATTTTCGTCCTTTGGTCCGAGTGGCGAGACTTGAACTCACGGCCTCTTGACCCCCAGTTAATAAGTGGGCATTTTCAACCACTTATAAATCATCGTATAAAAACCCCGAAAGCGTTGTCACGCTTACGTTTTTCAGTGATTTAATTATATCACATATCAACAAGAAAAGCAAGCAAAAATCAAAGAAAAAACCAAAAAATTGTGCTTTTTGTGTGCCTTAAAAATGGGGTCAAAACCGTTGATATATAAGGCTTTTACGATTTGCCTTTGATTGGGTTGTGTGCTTTTTAATTTCATATACGAATATTGCGGCGACTGCCATAATTTATAGTCATAAAAAGCTGATGTTTTACCCTATGCGAATGTCGCAGATTTTGGCATTTTCTGACAGAAACGCAGAGAAAACGCACAAATCTCTATCGGTTTTCGCAAATTACGCAAGTAAACAACAGTATTCGGTCAGAATTTTTGGAATCACGTCAGTAAACGCACAAAAATTGACCGTTTTGAGCGTGTTTTTATTCGATTTCAAAAGAACTTTTCAGGTTTTCTTTGTTTCCCTACGGAAACGAAAATTTTTAATGAAATTTAAAACAATTTCTGCGTTTTCTTTCTGAAATAAAAAAATTACAACTTTTTTCGATTATTTTTGCCAAAACTATTGACAATATATATATATATATAATGGTTTGTACGAATTTGTGCATTTTTCAGCACAGTTTCGTACATTTTTTATTTTATGGTGGAAATCAAAATGCGTATTGTAATCGACACAGAAAAGGGAAGAATCGTTCTTCCGAAAAGCTTTTTCACACAGCTTGACAAAATGAACAAAATTCTTGCAGAGGGCGGCTCTGACAAGAAATGGACTGCAGAAGAATATGTAAAAGAGCAGTTCAACAAGGCAATCAAAGAAACAATGCTTCGCTCTGAAGATAAGGTTGTTAAGTAATGTCAAAGAAAGTAACTGAAAAAGAAAAACAAAAGATGTGGGAACTGTATCAAAAACTCGGCAGCTATACAAAGGTTGCAAAGAGAATGAGAAGAAGTCCTGACACAGTTTCACGTCACGTTCAAACATACGAAGCGGCAGTTCGTGCGGCAGGTTATATTTTGAATGCTGAATGGGAGAAATAACTATGGAAGAAAAAATTATTATTAGAAGTAAACATTATAATATAAAATGGTTATTAATTATTGTGTTAATTCTAATCGACGTGATTGCTATGCCTATTATCCCAGGTTTTGCGGCAGGCGGTGAAGAGTTATTGATTCTATATGGTCTTCTCTTATTGATAAACATTGCTGTAATATTAGTAAAAGTGTGGTTATCGTCATATGAAATGGTAGTAACTGATAAAAGAGTTTATGGCAAAATTGCTTTTGGAAAAAGAGTTGATTTACCTTTAGATTCCATTTCGGCAACATCAACACTTCGTGTACTTAAAGGTGTTTCAGTTTCTACTTCATCTGGAATCATAAAATTTCTTTTAATTAAGAATTCAAATGAAATGTATGAAGAAATAAGCAAGTTATTACTTGAAAGGCAAAATAACAGTCCAGTAAAAGTGGAGAAGAAAACGGATACACCCGATGATTTGATTAAACTCAAAGAGCTTCTTGACAAGGGAATAATCACACAAGAAGAATTTGACACAAAGAAAAAACAGATATTAGGCTTATAATGAATTTGACCTCACCTTGCGTGAGGTCATTCTATCAAAAAAGGAGATATGAACTAATGAAAAAATTTGTATGTTTAACAATGGCTCTTGTTTTTGTTTTATTTTTTTCTGCTTGTGGTTCAAAAGAAGCAAATTATTATAGTGAGACAGTTTTTGAATCTTTAAGAAGCTTTACAGATATGTCTGAATCCGAATCTGTTTCAACAGATAAAACTTTTGCTTCATACACAACTTATGAATATTTGTTGACAGAAAAGGCAGAAGAATTTATATCTGAATATAAAGATTATTTGGTTGAATACGGATTCTCGACTGATTCAGATGCAAATTCAGAAACAATTTCATACAAGTTGAATGATTATGAACTCGGTTTTTTTGCAAGCGAAACAGATAACGGCATTCTTGTCAAAATAACAGTCCCGTGTGATGAAGCAACCATAAACAACCGAAACGAAGCACTCTATACAGAAATTGAAAATGCATTCAATAGTAAAGAATACGAAAAAATCACGGACATTTCAAAAAAACTTTACGGTGATTATAAAAACAGCGATTATTATGTAAATTTTGCTGCAGGTATGCACTATTTTGATTTGGGTCTTTGGTCTTATGCTTATAAAAATTTACAACAATTCAGCGATAATCCCGAAGCAAAAACTTGTATAGAAGAAATCACTTCATATAACGGTATTTATAAATGTTCACTTGAATACGGAGTTATACACTACATTTTAATAAATAACGGTACGGTGTCAATGCAAATTTCGAGTGAATATTCACCAACAGGTTATCAAGTCGGCAACCCTGTTTACTATAATGACGAACTTATTAATAGAGTTATTCCAAGCGGAGAAAGACAACTTATGATAGGCAATCATTATTCTGATCACGATGTTTATGATTATGGATTTTTGGCAATGAGTGACGGAACATTTGTTGCCGCACAATATGAAACAAGTAAGTATGACACTTTTACCGGCATTTATGAAAAGATTTCAGAAACCCCGCCTGCTGAAAAATAAATAACATTTTTCTGACCTCACCTTGTGTGAGGTCATTTTTTATGCAATGGAATTTGACAATTCTAAAAACTCGAAAACAGATTAAATTTTTGATATAATAAATATAGAAAGTGAAAGATGAATGAAACTTGTATCTGACACTTAATTATAAGCTCCCGAAATTTCAGAATATTGTTATAAGCTCCCCAACTCGGAAAATACTGTATTCCGTCTGACTATACGTTTACATATATGTATAAGTTAAACTTATAATTTTATGTATAATTCTATGTATATATAGGGGTTTTCACATTGCTTTTGAATCTTTCGGGAAATCAGAAAAACGCTATTGAAAGAGAGGTGAAAAAGCAAATGAGCGTTGCAAATCAGAAAATAGTCAGAATTGCAGGAAGAAAACCGAGAGACAGAAATAATCTGTTTGCAACAATGAATTTAGAAGCGTTGCAACACGCAATGCAAGAATTAAAAGGGTCATCGTTTAAATTGTGGGCATATTTCAATAAAAACCAAGACAAATATTAGTTAGAGTTGAGCCAAAAAGCGTGTGCGGAATGGGGCATTAAAAAAGACAGTTATTATAGTGCGGTCAAGGATTTAACCGAAAAGGGATATTTAGTGCCGATTACTCCGTACAGTAACATTTTCGATTTTCACGAAATGCCGCTTTCGGAAATTCCGATTTACTTTTCGGAAAATGAGAATGCCGTTTCTGAAAATCATATTATTTCTTCTGAAAAAACATAGAAAAATAATACAGATATAACAATTATAAAACAGAATAAAACAAAAGAAAAAGAAAAGGATTCTGTTCCGTTTTATAAAATACTTGATGAATTGGAACGCTTTCTGAATTACGGAATGAACGGTTATACAACAGAAGCAAAATCCGAATTAAGAGAACTGTTGCAAAAGGAAGATTTGACGGAAGCAGACGAAGAAAGAATTGACTTTCTTTATGACAAATATATAAAATTTTAAGGAGTAAATATATGGATAAAACAAATATTTCTGATAGAAAAGAAATCTATTATGCAGGACACAAAGAAATTGAATTTTAGGGTTATATTCAAAAGTTGCTTGAAGAAGCAAGCAACAATTATAACTCTTTGTGCATACTTGTTGAAATGATAAATGACTATGTGAATGTTGAATATAAGGGTGACAAAAAGCAGTTTATAAAAGACTTGTCAATATGTTGTGATTACTATTATTTAGCCCCTTATTTAGAAAGGGAACTGAATCAAATTTTTGCTTCGGATTACCTTGTATTCTGATACATATATAAAAATTTCGGTGGTTTTCGGAAATCCCGAAAACCACCCCCCGATATTAAATTATAGGAGTTGAACAAAAATGAATTTATGCGGCGGTAATGCTCCACCAAATGCAATATACACAAGAGATGGTCACGGCGGCAATGCCGCAAGACACCGTGCAGAAATGCGAGAAATCGCCGAAAAAGCGATAAATGATATTGTTCCGAAAATGGCGGCAGATATATATAACGAAGCGACAAAAAGGCTTATAGGGGCAATACAATACGATATTGAAACTGTTGTTTCGGTTGCGGTTGACAGCGGCAAAGAAATATTCAACAGTAAAAAATGCAAATAGGTTATATCTGACAGAATAGTAAAAGAAATAAAAGCAAATCTTTCAAATATAACCATTGATATATAATTTGTGGGAGAGCAATCCGCTCTCCCACTTTTTGTTTTATATACCGAATGCCGAACTCAATTTGTCTGTTGCATTCTTCATATTCTGTAAATCAGAACGCACATAAAAGTTTAATGTTGTACTTGCATCTGTATGCCCTAAAATGCTTTGTACGCTCTTTATATCTGCACCGTTACTTAATAACAGAGTTGCACAAGAATGTCTTAAATCGTGCGGTGAGAGGTCAGGCAGGTTGTTTGCTTTCATAAAGCGTTTTACTCTGCAAGTAAAAGAATTGGGGTCTCTCGGAATTGAATTTCCTTTGTCACTCGGAAATACAAAGTCTTTTGATTTGAAATTCCTTTGCTTCTCTGTTTTGTATTCTTTCAGCATTGTTGCAACACTCGGTATCAGCGGAATTGTTCTGATACTGCATTCAGTTTTCGGTGTGTCAACGATTGTTCCGCTTTGCGGTGTATAGGTCACATTCCTTTTAATATCAACCGTCAGTTTATCAAAATCAATATCACGCCATTGTAAACCGAGCAATTCACCTCTGCGAACTCCCGTTGTTGCCATTAAGAAAAGCATACATTTAAAATCAAGTGAACATTTCTGAATAACCGAAAAGAACTGTTCTGCTTGTTCTTGTGTTAATGCGTCAACTTTCTTTTTTGGGAGTTTGGGGCAATCAACTTTATCCATTGGATTTGTTGTGATGAACTCTTGTTTGTATGCGAATGAAAAAACAGAGGTTAAATATCTGTAATGGTGTCTTATTGTCTTTTGTGAAAGACGGTTGCCGTTTGCGGTTTTGTATGTTGTTCTTAAATAGTTGAGAAACAATTGCAAATCTCTTGATGTGATTTTCTGAATAACTCGGTCTTTGAAATATGTTTCAGAGAGTTTGCAAATGTTGCGGTAAAATTCAACTGTTGTTGCCTTGTGTTCTCCGTCACAAATCGCAATAGGAAACCAAATATCATTTATGAATACTGTAAATGGAGTTTTACCCTCGTTTATCTCTCGTTCTCGAACTCTGATAGGGTCAAGAACATCTCTTTCGTATTCTTCCTTAATCTTTGCTTCCCATTCCTCGGCGGCTTGTTCTGCGGCTTTCAGAGCCTTTGCAGGAGTTAAACCGTCAGGTGCAAACCAAGTTGTGTATTTGTTGATTTGCTTTCCGATTTCGTTTCTTCCGAGATATGCACGGAATTTGAAAGAAACTGTTTTGCCGTTCTTCTTGTTTTCAATTACTGTTGCCATAAAAAATCCTTTCCGTGTGAAAACACTTTCGGAAAGGTTTTGAACGATTTTGTGTGCTTTTTTGTGTGCTTTTTTCAGAAATTCGTTTCAACACAAAAAAGAAAAATCGCTGAAAACCTAAGATTTTCAACGATTCTTGTATGGTCCGAGTGGCGAGACTTGAACTCACGGCCTCTTGACCCCCAGTCAAGCGCGCTACCAACTGCGCCACACCCGGATATTAAATTTTGTCGAGGTATATCAACTCAACGAATGCTATTATAACATAGAAAACAAAAATGTCAAGCATTATTTCAAAAAATTTTAAACTTTTTCAGAGTTTATTTTGCATTGCAAACTACAATTCAAATTTAATTCTTCAGACCCGAAGTATTTTCTTTACAATGAAAACTTCTTATGCTATAATATGAATTAACAAATTGATTTTATCATATAATTTTCAGGTGTGCTTCTGTTGATACGCATACCGGGTTTCTGAAAGGAGAATTGTATATGGGACTTATTAAAGCAGGCATTGGCGCACTCGGCGGAGTACTCGCAGACCAGTGGAAAGAATTTTTCTACTGCGATTCACTCGAAAACGATGTTCTTATGGTGAAGGGACAGAAGCGTGTAAGCGGACGTTCATCCAATACCAAGGGAAGCGACAACATTATTTCCAACGGCTCAGGCATTGCGGTTGCCGACGGTCAGTGTATGATTATCGTTGAGCAGGGAAAAGTTGTTGAAGTCTGCGCAGAACCCGGTCAGTTTACCTATGACACTTCAACCGAGCCTTCAATTTTCACCGGCAAACTCGGCGATTCAATCAAAGAAACCTTCAAGCTCATCGGTAAAAGATTTACATACGGCGGCGACACAGGCAAAGACCAGAGAGTTTATTATTTCAATATGAAAGAAATAATGGACAACAAGTTCGGCACCGCAAATCCCTTTATGTTTGAGGTCGTCAACAAAAGAATCGGTATGAGCCGCACCGTCCAGGTAAGATGCAACGGTATTTATTCATATAAAATCACCGACCCCATTCTTTTCTATACCAAGATTGCAGGCAATGTAAGCGACGAATACAGACGTGAAGAAATTGATATGCAGCTCAAAACCGAGTTTATTTCAGCACTTCAGCCTGCATTTGCAAGACTTACCGAGCTTGAGCTTCGCCCCGCACAGATTCCCGCACACACAACCGAGCTTAAGGACGCAATGAACGCGGCACTCAAGGTTGAGTGGACAGACCGCAGAGGTATCTCCGTTGAATCGATTGCACTTAATCCGATTACCCTTACCGAAGAGGATATGCAGAAAATCAATCAGATGGAAGATGCGGCAACAATGGGTTCAAATCCGTTTATGATGGCAGGCAGAATGACGGATGCTCAGGCAAACGCAATGGAAGCAGCCGCAAACAATGAAGCAGGCGCAATGACCGGCTTTATGGGAATGGGTATGGCAATGAATGCAAACGGCGGTTTCAACGCGGCACAGATGTATAATGCCGGTATTCAGCAGCAACAGCAGATGGCAGCACAGCAGCAGACAGCACCCGCAAACGGTTGGAAATGTGCTTGCGGTGCAACTGTAAGCGGTAACTTCTGCACTGAATGCGGAGCAAAGAAGCCTGCAGATGAAGGCTGGACCTGCTCTTGCGGTGCAGTAAACAAAGGCAAATTCTGCCCCAACTGCGGCGCAAAGAAGCCTGAAGGAGCTCCCCTTTATCAGTGCGACAAATGCGGATGGAAACCCGAGGATCCCAAGAATCCGCCCAAATTCTGCCCCGAATGCGGTGACAGATTTGATGAGAACGACATCCAATAAACTTAAACAACAAATATCAAAAGCCTTTCCTTTTTGTACCAAAGGAAAGGCTTTTTAACTTTCATAGCAGAATAAGATTAACCGGAATAAAAATAATCCTCGATTATTTCGGGAATATGTTTCCTTTCAACATTATTTTTATTAAGAATGTCGGCAAACTCTTTCGCTGTTTTATAATCGGTTGTGAAATCAAGAATAAATCCGTTATCATCCGAGACTCCCCAAACCGATATTATACTGTCCTCTGCCGAAATCTCCTTCTGTTCTGCTGTGTACATAATACCCCTCCAAAAACATCAGATGTGACGCTCTGCCACGTATTATATACCTGCAAGGCTGAATTTTCAATAGAGTTTGGTAAAAAATGTAAAATTTGTTAATTGTAAACAATAAATAATAAATGTTTTAGTTAATATTGAATTAAAATTCGGCAATGATTTTCTTAAGAATTTCATCATCTGCGGGGCAGAATTCATATTCCGGAATTTCATCGGGTGTTATGCATCTGATATCGTTATGCTCAAGTTTCTGCGGAATGCCTTCTTCGATTTCAGCGTTAAAAAGAGTCAGATGAATCGTTATATCGGGATATTCGTGGTCTACCTCCGTAAACACATCCCCTACCCTGACTGTTACACCGATTTCCTCACGGCATTCACGGATGAGTGCATCTTCGAGAGTTTCGCCCGGTTCAACCTTACCTCCGACAAACTCCCATTGGAATGCCCTTGTTTTTGACTCGGGTCTTTGAAAAATCATAAATTTATTATCCTGGCGAATCAACGCCGCCACTACCTGTGTCATCATTATACCCTCACTTTTCATTTTATATTATTATCATACAAAATCCGGATAATTTCAATACTCTGATTTGCGTTTTTTCATTTCATTACTATTGACGATAAAGGGAATAATTGATATAATTTATGTTGAAAAATTTGGAAGGAGTGATTCCAATGGCAAAGAGCATTCAGGATATCCTGAACATTATCAAAGAAAATGACATAAAAATGGTTGACTTCAAGATGGTTGACATCAACGGTCAGTACCGTCACGTTACAATCCCCGCAGAGAACTTCTCTGAAGATACAATGAAAAGCGGCATCGGCTTTGATGCTTCAAACTACGGCTACGCTGTTGTTGAAAAGAGCGATATGGTATTTATTCCCGACCCCGACACAGCGGTTATCGACCCCTTCTGTGACATCGCTACCCTCTCAATGACAGGTAACGCAATGATCATCGATTCACCCGAAAACCGCCCTCTCGCTCAGTATCCCAGAAATATCATCAAGGCAGCTGTTGAATATATGAAAAACAGCGGTGTTGCCGATGAGATGAAGATTCTTCCCGAGTTTGAATTCTACCTTTTCGACGATGTCAGATGGAATGTTGAAGGCAGATATATCGGTGCTTCTGTTGATGCAAGCCAGTCCTTCTGGAATTCAAATACCGACGGTCTCGGCGTTGTTGTTCCCAAGCAGAAGAATTATCACATTGCAAAGCCTTTTGACACATCTTATGAATGCCGCAGCGAAATGTGTATGCATATGAAGGATGCAGGCATTGAAATCAACTATCATCATCCCGAGGTAGCTGCTTCCGGTCAGTATGAAATCGAGCCTCAGCTCGGTGAAGTTGTTCATATGGCGGATGCTTCAATGATGATTAAATACATCATCCACAACACAGCTCTCAAATACGGCAAGTCGGCAACATTTATGCCCAAGCCCATCTACGGCGAAGCAGGCAGCGGTATGCACGTTCATATGCTCCTTTTCAAGGACGGCGAGCCCGTATTCTCGGATGACAACGGCTATGCACATCTGAGCGAAACAGCTCATTACTTTATGGGCGGTCTTCTTAAGCACATCGGCGCTCTCTGCGCCATCACCAATCCCAGCACAAACTCATTCAAGAGACTTGTTCCCGGCTACGAAGCACCCGTAACAGTCGGTTATGCAACATCAAACAGAAGTGCGGTTATCCGTATCCCCGCTTATGCAAAGAGCCCCGACAAGAGAAGATTCGAGCTTCGCAACCCCGACGCAACCTGCAACCCCTATTTCTGCTATGCAGCTATTCTTATGGCAGGTCTTGACGGCGTTAAGAACAAGATTGATCCTCACGCAAACGGCTGGGGTCCCTATGATGTTAACCTCTATCATCTTCCCGAAGAAGAGAAGGCAAAGCTCCAGCAGCTTCCCACATCTCTTGAAGCTTCGCTCGATGCTCTCGAGGCAGACCACGACTTCCTCACAGCAGGCGGAGTATTCCCCGAAGAGCTTATTGCAAACTTCATCAAAACAAAGCGTGCGGAATGCAGCCAGCTTTCAGCTATTCCCCATCCTGCAGAATTTGATAAGTACTACAATCTTTAATATCAATAACGCACCTTCCTTGCGGAGGGTGCGTTGTTAATTCGGAGTGATATATTATGAAAAACAAAGTTTGTATGATTGCCCACAGAGGCTACAGCTCAAAATATCCCGACAATACCGAAATCGCCTTCATCAAAGCTGCTGAAAACGGCTCGGGAGGTGCGGAAACCGATGTCAGAATAACCAAGGACGGCATCCTTGTCACAAACCACAACGACGAGGTCACTTTTAATGACGGCACAGAGCTTCTTGTTGCCGAAGCAACCTATGAAGAGCTTACCGCAAAGCCTTTGGAAAACGACAAATCCGATGATATAGTTTATCTCTGCACCTTCAAACGCTACCTTGAAATAATGCGTGATAACAATATGATTTGCTTTGTTGAACTCAAGGGTGAATTCAGCGACGAGAAAGTAAAAGAGGTTTTTGACACCGTTTTAGAGGTCTACGACCTTTCAAAATGCATTATGCAGTCATTCGACTTCAACAATCTTATTAAAGCACGCGGAATGTTCCCCGATTTGCCGCTGATGCTTACCTACGGTTCTGACGAAGAGGACTACAAACGCTGCTTTGACTACGGATTTTCTCTTGATGCATATTACGGAATCGCAACAAAAGATATGATTAAAGAATTCCACGACAGAAATCTTGAGGTTGCACTCTGGACTGTAAACGATAAAGATGCTCTCGATTACTGCCTTTCACTCGGCGTTGACTACATAGAATCGGATGTTTTTGGCGGAATTAATGCATAATTATTCATAAAACCTATTGCAATTTAAAAATCACAGGTGTAAAATAAATAGCAAATTTCAATGCAAAGAAGTGTTTAACCTATGAGTATGATTTTCGAAAGAAAACTTCCCATTCCGCAGGAAGTGAAAGCACAGTATCCCCTCTCCGACGATCTTGCAAAAATTGTAAGCGCAAGAGCAGAGGAGCTTAAGAATATTTTTACAGGCAAAAACGATAAGCTTGTGCTTGTTATCGGCCCCTGCTCGGCAGATAATGAAGACAGCGTTATTGATTATATTTCCCGTCTGCGTACCGTTCAGGATAAAGTGAGCGATAAAATATTCATCGTTCCCAGAATTTACACCAACAAACCCAGAACAACGGGCGACGGATATAAAGGTATGCTTCATCAGCCAAATCCCAATGAAAAGCCCGATATGTATAAGGGAATCGTCGCTATCCGAGAGCTTCATATGAGAGCCTTGAAGGAAACGGGATTCTCCTGCGCAGACGAAATGCTCTATCCCGAAAATTTCAGATATCTGTGCGATATTCTTGCTTACGTTGCAATCGGTGCACGCTCGGTTGAAAATCAGCAGCACAGACTTGTTTCGAGCGGTCTGGGAATTCCCGTCGGTATGAAAAACCCTACCAGCGGCGATATTTCGGTTATGATGAATTCCATTACCGCGGCACAGCATAAGCATACCTTCATCTAGAGAGGATGGGAGGCTCATTCCGAAGGCAATCCCTGTGCACACGCAATTCTCAGAGGCTATGTCAACAAGCACGGTCAGTCGCTTCCAAATTATCACTATGAGGATCTTGTTCATCTTGCTGAAACCTATGCAAACAGCGGACTTGAAAATCCCGGTGTAATTGTTGACACAAACCACGCAAACTCTGGCAAGAAATATCTTGAACAGATAAGAATTGCAAAAGAAGTTCTCCACAGCTGCCGCCACGATGCAGATATCAAGAAGCTTGTTAAGGGCTTTATGATTGTAAGCTACATCGAAGATGGTGCACAGAAAATCGGCGAATGCATCTACGGAAAGTCAATCACCGACCCCTGCCTCGGCTGGGAGAAAACAGAAAAACTCATTTACGATATTGCAGACCTTCTTTAATTAATGTTTATAACGGCTTACGAATTTTCGTGAGCCGTTATTTTTTCTGCAAGAGTCCTGAAAACCGGTGCACAGCTTATCGCACCTTCTCCGCCGTCCTCTTTGAGGATTGCCACCGCATACTTCGGATTGTCCGCAGGAAAATACCCCGCAAACCACGCGTTATATATTTCTTCTCCGTTTTGGGATTTGCCCGTCTGCGCAGTTGCCGTTTTGCCCGCAACGGAAACATAATCGCTCCTTGCTCTGCTTCCGCTTCCGCTTTCAACAACCGCTTCGAGAAAGCTCATAATCTTTTTTGCGGTTTCAAAACTTATCACCTGCTTTTTGTCGCCATAATGATAAATCCTAGTTAATTCCCCGTCTTTATCACATTTACCCTCAATCAGATAAGGTTCAGTATACACACCGCCTCTTGCAATTGTTGCTATTGCGGAACAAATCTGCAAAGGCGTTGCAAGAAGTGAACCTTGTCCGAAAGAAATGTTGGCAATCGCAGCTTTTGAATCAAGCCCCTCCGCCGACGGTAAGACTCCTTTTGACGATTCGATTCCGTCTGCAAGCGAGATTTTCTTTCCGAAGCCGAAATCAGATGCGGTATCAATAATATTCTTTGCACCCGTTTTCAATGCAAGCTCAATAAAATAAGTGTTGCACGAATTTGCAACCGCACTCTTCATATCAAGTAAGCCGTGACCGTCCCTTTTATGGCAATGAAATGTTACCCCGTTATATATAACACTTCCCGTGCAATTATATTCAAAGCTTTCGTTTATTCCGTTTTCAAGTGCGGAGGCGGCAACAACTGGTTTAAAAACCGAACCGACGCTGAACGAAAGCAATGCTCTGTTGATCAGCGGAGATTTTTCATCATTCAGAAATGCGGATACATCAAACTGATTGAACCCCGGTCTCGAAACACACGCTCTTATCGCACCGCTTTCTATCTCCATAACAACAACTGCGGCACAGTCCGCACCCGATGCGTCAAGAACGGATTCGGTTATCTGCTGAATATCTTTGTCAATTGTCAGCACAACTCCGTTTTTCGGCACAGTATTACCCTTGATTTCTATTTCTTCGCCAAGCATAACCCTGCCTTTGGCATTTGCGGAAAAAGTGAAGCTGACATCGCTGTTGTTTTCGGAAAGAACCGAATCGAAGGCTTTTTCTATTCCGCTTAATCCCTCACCTTCCGAATTCAGGTATCCGATAATATGGCACGCGGTAAAAGCTTCGGAATAGCGTTTCGGCACTCTTGCGGTGATAATATTTTCAGTTGATTCAATCGGAGAATCAATTTTTACCGCAACGGGATTTCCTCTTGACATTCTGTCCATAACCGATTCAAACACATCGGGCATTACCCTTCCTTTCAGATATGCAAGAGCCTCGTTTGACGGTTTTGCGGCGGCATAGATATCATATTCCGAATTGGTTAAAGGGCGCATTCTGCAGTCATAGACCGTACCCCTGAGAGTTGTAATGTCAATCGTTTTTGAAGATGACATACCGGATACGTGTGCCGCATTTGAGCATAAGCCGTAAAGCCGTATCCCGTTTAGCGAAAACAATATAATCAGAATCACGAAAACAAAAAACGTACGTTTTTTCAAAAAATCAGCTCCCTGCGATATTTTGCCGCAGAGAGCTGATATTAAACCTTTTTCAATTTCTTTTTTGACGAGATGACAACGCCCGAAATAATAAGCATTGCTCCGATAACACCCATAACGGTTATCGGCTCTTTAAGGAAAATCCCGCCGGTTACGAGAGTCACAAAAGGATTGATATAAATATAATTGTTGGTCGTCACAACTCCGAGACGGGAAATCGCTTTGTTCCATAAAACGTAGCAAATTCCGCTTCCGATTACCCCGAGAAACAGAATGCAAAACAGCATATCGGGCTTTCTGAACGCCTCAAACGGCATACGGTCGCCTTGAATCAACGCTATCGGAAGAGCTGTAACAAAGCCGTAAAACATAAGCTTACGCGTAAGCATAACGCTGTTGAAACGGTCAACACAAGTGCGGAGGATAACCGAATAAACCGCCCAGGAAAACGCCGCACCGAGAGAAAGTGCATCACCTGCAGGATTAAGTTTAAGCACAAATTGACCATTGAAAACAACCAGAATTACACCCGCAAATGCCACAACAAATCCAAGCGCGGTATTTTTGCCGAACTTTTCTCCTTTAATAAAAAAGTGAGCAAGAATGGCGGTTATTATCGGCGCGCCGGCAACAATAATGCTTACGTTTGATGCAAGAGTATATTTCAAAGCTGTGTTTTCGGTTATAAAATAGAGAGTGCATCCGAAAATACCCATCGCAAGAAACAGCAATTCATCCTTGAATGCGGTTTTTTCAGCCTTCGGGCGTATCAGCCAGAGAACGACATATGCAATCGCAAAACGGCACAGCATTATCTGAACGGGTGTTAATTCAGAAAGCAGCATTTTTGTTGTAATAAAAGTGCTTCCCCAGACAATTATCGTTACAAGCGCGAATATATGACCGAGTGTTTTTTTATCGGATAATTTCATATCAGACATTGAAACGGAAGAGAACAACGTCGCCGTCTTTCATAATATATTCCTTGCCTTCACTTCTGACAAGCCCCTTTTCTTTAGCCGCGGCAATTGAGCCAAGCTCAATAAGGTCTTCATAAGCGATAACCTCGGCACGGATAAAGCCGCGTTCAAAATCGCTGTGAATCTTGCCTGCCGCCTGAGGTGCCTTTGTACCCTTGGTGATGGTCCACGCTCTTACTTCGGGCTGACCTGCGGTAAGATAAGATATAAGACCAAGGAGAGCATAGCTCTTTTTAACGAGAAGGTCAAGACCGCCGGACTCAACACCAAGCTCTTCAAGGAACATCTCTTTTTCATCCTTTTCAAGCGATGCAATCTGTGCTTCAAGCTCTGCACAAATGGGAAGAACCTCGCTTCCCTCGCCCTCAGCGATTGCGCAAACCTTCTTATAATGTACGTTATTATCAAGTCCGCCTGCAAAATCACTTTCACTCATATTGCAAGCATAAATAACGGGTTTTGCGGTAAGAAGTGCAATTTCGGCAAGCCATTCCTTTTCGTTTTCATCGCACTCAAGATTTCTTGCGGGAACATTATCTTCAAGGCTCTGCTGAAGCTTTTTGAGGAATTCAAGTTCCGATGCCAGAGTCTTATCGCCTTTCATCGCTTTTGTTACTCTGTCTATCCTGCGCTCAACCATTTCAATATCCGAAAGGATGAGTTCGAGATTGATGGTTTCGATATCTCTTTCGGGGTCGATAGTCGCATCAACGTGAACGATATCATCGTCTTCAAAGCAGCGCACAACGTGGATAACAGCATCAACCTCACGGATATGTGAGAGGAATTTGTTGCCGAGACCTTCGCCCTTCGATGCACCGCGGACAAGACCTGCAATATCAACGAACTCAATGAATGCGGGAGTAATTTTTACGGGATTATAAAGCTCCGCAAGCTTATCGAGCCTTTCATCGGGAACGGAAACAACACCGACGTTGGGTTCGATTGTGCAGAATGCGTAGTTCGCCGACTGTGCACCTGCGTTTGTTATTGCATTAAAAAGCGTACTCTTGCCGACATTAGGCAGACCGACTATACCGAGTTTCATATATCTTCATTCTCCTTGAATTTTTTACTTATTTTGTGATTATAACACATAGTCGGAATTTTAACAAGTAAATATTTGAATTTATCTTTAAAATTTAAGATGTTCATATAATAAAATATTTCTCTTCATTTTAACAAAAAGGCTTGCTGTTTTATGTATAATTTTATACAAATGCATCGCATATTGCTTATTGTCATTTCCTCTTATAAATAATAAAATTTAAATATACGATAAAAAGGAGAAGATTAAAATGGCAAAAATAATTTCTGTACCTTTGGCAATAATTATGAGCATTGTGTCTTTGTTTTTCCCCGGCAAGACCGAAAAGCCCGACGAAACACAATGGAACACAAATTATCCTTATGTATTCGTCCACGGCCTTATGGGTTGGGGAGAATACGATGCACATTATAAGATATTTCCTTATTGGGGAATGTTTGGCGGCGAGCTTCTCAACAAAATCGAAAAAAACGGTTACGAATGCTACGGCGCATCTGTTGCCGGCACGGCAAGCGCTTGGGACAGAGCCTGCGAGCTTTATGCACAGCTTACGGGCAGTGTTGTAGACTACGGCAAAGCTCACAGTGAATATTGCGGTCACGAAAGATACGGCAAGGATTTCACAAACAATCCTCTTATTGAAGAATGGGATTCTGAAAACAAAATAAACCTTCTCGGTCATTCCTTCGGCGGTGCAACTATCCGTGTTTTTGCAACACTTATGGCAAAGGGAAGCGAATCAGAAATAGCTGCAACGGCTTCCGACGACATTTCGCCGCTTTTCACGGGCGGCAAATCCGATTGGATTTATTCCCTCACATCTCTTGCGGCGCCCCACAACGGCACAACGGCTTACGGTCTTGAAAATTCAATGCCCGATAACACCGACACTGCAGCATATGATATGTTTATTGACCACGCTCTGGAGCTGAATAAGGATATGGTAACCGATGAAAATACGTATTATTTCTCCATACCCTGCACGGCAACAACAAAAAACAGCGACGGCACATACAGCGCCGATAAGAGCAGAATGGAATTTATGTTCCAAAGCAGCGCAGATGAATTAGGAAGGCTTACTGGTACAACCGAAGGAGGATATGTTGTTGACGAAAGCTGGCTCGAAAATGACGGACTTGTAAATACTGTTTCCGCTTCGGCACCGTCAAGTGCACCCTCAAAAGCTTTTGATGAAAACAACATCACCGAAGGCGTGTGGAACATTATGCCCGTTTATCAGGGTGACCATATGTCGCTTCAAGGCGGATTCTTCAAGGTAAACACCGATGTTTTGCGTCTGTATACCGAACATTTTGATATGATTAACCGTCTCGGCTAAACCAAATAATAATAACAAATTAACGCAGAAAAACCCGGAGTGCATTGCATTCCGGGTTTTCTTGATAAATCAAGAAAAAATGTTACAGACTGCACAAAAAATATAAAATTCAACAGCAAAGGGGTTCCGGATATCAAGTAAGCCTTTTGATGATTCCGAAATTCTTGTAACATTCATTTCGACAAGTATGTCAAACAACAACTCGGACAAAATATTTTTCAAAATAACAGTTTACAACTGTATATATTTTTAGTATTATATATTATGTATAAGTATAAAATATTGGCAGGTATTGCAAATGGAACAATCGCAGTTTTTGCGTTCGGAAATGATTCTCGGCAAAGAATCCACAGAAAATCTGAAAAATAAAAATGTAATACTCTTCGGACTCGGAGGAGTCGGCTCATATACTGCCGAGGCTTTGGCAAGAGCAGGCATTGGAAGGCTTACAATCGTTGACAATGATTTTGTTTCCGTCACCAACATCAACCGTCAGCTCTGTGCACTTCATTCAACAGTCGGCAAAGCAAAGGTTGATGTTGTCAAGGAAAGGATTCTTGACATCAATCCCGAATGCGAGGTAACTGCTCTTCAAAAATTTTATCTGCCCGAAAACTCCGATGAATTCAATCTCTCCGAATATGACTACATCGCAGATGCAATTGATACCGTCAGCGCAAAAATCGACCTTGCAGTCAAATCGCAGGAGCTTTCAATTCCGATGATTTCTTGTATGGGTACCGGAAACAAGCTTGACCCGACAAAATTCACGGTATCCGATATATTCAAAACAAGCGGCTGCCCGCTTTGCAGAGTTATGCGCTCGGAGCTTCGCAAAAGAGGGATAAAAAAACTCAGCGTCGTATGGTCGCCCGAGGAACCCGTCAAGCCTTTGATGGCAGATGAAAATTCGGGAAAGCGCCAAACACCCGGCAGTCTGCCGTTTGTACCCGGAGTTGCGGGAATGATAATGGCAGGAAAAATAATAACTGATTTAGGATGATTAACAATGAAAAAAGCAGCGGCATTGATACTGATATTATCACTTATATTCACGGTTTTCTGCAGTTGTGACGGAGGTGATACTCCGTCGAACGATCCGGTTATAGTTTCAAACATCGGCAACACAAAAGAAGCCACTTTAAAGCTTGCGTATTCCAAAGCCGATATGCTTGACCCGTATACAGCAACAATGACGGCAAACCTCCAGATTCTTTCTCTCGTTTATGACGGACTATATAAGCTTGACAAAAGCTATGAACCGATTCCCGTCATTGCCCAAAGTGCTATTGTCGGAGATTCCTCAATCAATGTTACTCTCAATTCAGCCGTTTTCTCGGACGGAAGTGCAATCACTGCGCAGGATGTTGTTTATTCATTTGATAAAGCGAAATTCTCACCGACCTGGAGCGAAAAGCTCAGGAATTTCAGCGGTGCAAGCATATCTGCCGCAAATATGATAATCTTCAATCTCAAAAGTCCCGACCCCTATGCCGTATCCTGCCTTACATTTCCCATCGTAAAAAACGGTTCAGGCGGAAATCTCCCGACAGGCTCAGGCAGATATATTCCCGAAATATCGGGCGAAACCACCTATCTCGTTGTCAATAAAAACAAAGCCGGATTTAACCCGGCAATTAAAACAATAATGCTTGTGCCCGTGCGTGACAGCAGTTCAATTGAAAGCAGTCTTGAAATCGGCAACACCGGATTCTACTACAATGACCTCAGCAATGGGGTTTATTCAAGAATCAATGCTCAGACGGTTGATATGGGAATCAACAATTTTGTGTATCTTGCATTCAATTCCGAAAGTGAAGTTTTCGCAAATCCGCGGCTCCGCCGTTCAGTCAACCTTGCAATCAACAGAAAAGAAATTGCATTGACCGCATTCCAGGGACACGCAAGGGAAAGCTACTCCCCGTTCAACCCCGATTGGTATGCACTTGCATCCAAGGATCTGGTTATTCCGGTTGACATTCAGAAAGCAATTGGATTAATTGAAGAATCGGAAATTGACATTGCAGAAAAAGAAATCTCAATTCTTGTCAATAAAGAAAACCAGTTCAAGCTCGAAACTGCAAATTTCATCCGTGATTATCTTACCCTGCTCGGATTTAATGTTAAGCTCAAGGATTATGAAATGCAGTATTACAAAGAAGCCCTTGAGCTCGGCTCATATGATATGTATATAGGTGAAGTCCGTCTTTCACCCAATATGGATTTGAATTCACTTCTCGGCGGAGGAAATCTCAGCTTCGGAATTAATACAGAAGGTGCGGCTTGTTCGCGATATGCTCAGCTTCTTGCAGGCGAATGCGAATTGATGGATTTTATCAACACATTCAATGAAGACCTGCCGTTTATCCCTCTCTGTTACAGAAATGCCGCAGTTTCTTACACAAACGAAATGCAGGGCGATTTCAACTGCTGTGACGGAGATGTGTTTTATGATATAGAAACCTGGAGTTTTAAATAAATCGGTTTATCCGCTGAAAAATTTGCCATAATATATTCAGACTTATGAAAGGACTGATATATTATGATAACAGCCGAAAACCTTAAAAACTCAATTATCTCAGCCGCCGAAAACATAAACAAACACGCAGAAGAAGTCAACGCACTCAATGTTTTTCCGGTTCCCGACGGAGACACGGGATTGAACCTAGCGCTTACCCTCAGCGGTTGCGCAAAGGCGATGGCGGATTGCCCCGAAGGCGGTGCAGGCACCGTTGCCGATTATGCCGCAGGTGAGCTTCTCAGATGTGCAAGAGGTAATTCGGGAGTAATTTTCTCTCTCATCTTCAAAGGATTCGCTCAAAGCATGGACGGTCTTGATTATATTGACTCAATGTCACTCGCAAAGGGTCTTGAGATGGGATGTAGCGAAGCGTATGCCGCAATCGAAAAACCTACAGAAGGCACGATGCTGACTGTTATCCGCATTGCCGCATCAAAGGCTATGAGTGCCGCAAAAAAAGGTATGAATGCGGCTGAAACTTTTGCGGCGGCTGTTGAAGGCGCAAAGGCATCACTCAAATCAACCCCAAACCTTCTGCCGATACTGAAAAAACACGGCGTTGTTGATGCGGGCGGTCAAGGTCTTGTATATATTATGGAGGGAATGACTGATTCTTCCTCCAAAGAGGAAAAAATTACACTTATTAAACCTCAGAAATCTTTTCGTGACAGTCAGGATATAAAGTTCACTTATTGCACCGAATTTTTGATTAACAATGCAAAAACAGAAAACATTAACGCTCTGCGCCGCTTTCTTGCCGATATCGGCGACTGCCCTGCCGCAGTTGAGCATTCGGGAATAATCAAGGTTCACGTTCACACAAATCACCCCGACAAAGCTCTCGCAAAAGCTCTTGAAATCGGCGAATTAAGCGATATTAAAATAGATAATATGCGTCTTCAGTCCAAAGCAAGAAGCATTCCCTCTTGCGGAATGATAAGTCTTTGCACAGGTGAAGGCACAAAAAAGCTTCTTGAAGAAAACAGTGGAGTCACGGCTCTCGAATGCCAGGCAACAATGAATGCAAGTGCGGGCGATATACTTGAAGCTGTGAACACCTGCCCGAGTGAAAATGTTTTTATCTCACCCAACAACAAAAATACTGTTCTCGCTGCCAAGCGTGCGGCTGTGATGAGCAGCAAAAGAGTATGGGTCAACAACGCAAAAACAATTCCCGAGGGCATTGCCGCAGCAAAAGCATTCAACCCCGAGCTTTCTCCCGAGAAAAATGTTGCCGAAATGGAACGCACCGCATCGGAAGTTTTCAGCGGTGCCGTAACCTATGCCGCAAGGGACGGAAGCTTTAACGGAAAAAGCTTTTACAGAGGGCAGATTCTCGGCCTTGAAGGCGACAGCATCATTTTCGTTGGCGAAACACCTGAATCAACCGCCGCAAAAACAATTATGCATCTGCTTGAAAAATCAGGCAAAAGCAAAGTTTCTCTTATATACGGCAAAGATACCGATGACTATAATGCAGAAAAGGTTGTCAATACGGTTCTTGCGCAGTACGGCAACATCGAAATCGAATATTACAGAGGTGACCAACCTCTTTATTATTATATTATTTCCGTGGAGTAAAGTATGAATCTTAACGCAAACATCAAATACCTCAAGGGCGTGGGTGAAAAACGTGCTGCAATGCTTGCAAAGCTCGGCATTTTCACCCTTTGGGATTTGCTGACTTTTTATCCCCGTGTTTATGAGGATTGGAGCAAAATCGTTCCCATAAAATATGCTCCAGTGAACGAAACCGTTTGCATTAGAGCGATTGCAGGTATGCCGTGCAAAGAACACGTAATCCGTAAAGGTATGACCTTATATAAAACCGAAGTCACGGACGGAGAAAGCCTTCTTGATATAACATTTTTTAACAATAAATATGCCGCGGCAAAAATCGAGCAAGGGAAAGAATATCTCTTTTTCGGAAAAATAACCGGCAAAGGATATTACCGCCAGATGACTTCACCCGAATTCGAAGAAGTCACCGACAAAAGCGGTATGCGTCCGATTTATCCGCAGACGGCAGGTCTGAATTCGAGGGCAATCGAAAAACTTGTCAGAACCGCTTTTGATTCCTGCGATAAAATAGAGGACCCCATCCCTAAAGATATAAGAAACGCATACTGTCTTTTGAATCTCGAGGGCGCACTCAGAAATATCCATTTCCCCGAAAGTGAAGATATGCTTTCGGAAGCTCGCAGAAGGCTTATTTTTGAGGAGCTTTTCCTGCTTGAGCTGGGTATGATGCGCCTTAAAACAAAAAACAGACGCTCAACTGCGCTTTCAATACAAAAAGACTTTACGGAAGAATATTTCTCACTTCTCCCGTTTGAACTTACCGGTGCACAGAAACGTGCAATAAAAGAAGCAACAGCGGATATGACGGTTAACATTCCGATGAACCGACTGCTTCAAGGCGATGTCGGATCGGGTAAAACCGCGGTAAGTGCGGCACTGATTTACAATTGTGCAAAAAACGGATACCAGAGCGCGCTGATGGCGCCGACAGAAGTTCTTGCAATGCAGCACTACAAAACTCTTGCCAAAATGTTTGAAAATACAGACATCAACATTTCTCTTCTTACCGGTTCAACACCTGCATCGGAAAAGAAAAAAATAAAAGCCGCCCTGAAGGACGGCAGTATTGATCTCATCGTCGGCACTCACGCACTGATTCAGAAGGATGTTGAATTCAGCAATCTCGCGCTTGCCGTAACCGATGAACAGCACCGTTTCGGTGTAAATCAGAGAAGTTCGCTTTCTTCAAAGGGCAACAATCCGCACACTCTTGTTATGTCCGCAACACCGATTCCGAGAACTCTTGCTTTAATTATATACGGCGACCTTGACCTGAGCATCCTTGACGAGATGCCGAAGGGTCGTCAAAAAATCGAAACGTACCTTGTTAATTCGGAAATCCGCGAAAGAGCTTACGGCTACATAAAAAAGCATCTTTGCGACGGACTTCAGGGTTATATAGTCTGCCCTATGGTTGAGGATAACGAAGAATCCGAGCTTACCGCCGCAACCAAGCTTTATAAAGAGCTTTCCGACGGATTTTTCAAGGGATTCAGGCTCGGCCTGCTTCACGGTAAAATGAAGCCTGCGGAAAAGCGTGAAGTTATGGAGTCTTTCGCAAGCGGCGAAACTCAGCTTCTCGTTTCAACAACCGTTATCGAAGTCGGCATCGATGTTCCCGATGCTGTGATAATGGTTATTGAAAATGCAGAAAGATTTGGTTTATCACAGCTTCATCAGCTCAGAGGACGTATCGGCAGAGGCAGCCTTAAATCCTCCTGCATTATGATTTCGGATGCACAAAACGAAGAAACCGTGCACAGACTCAAAACACTTGCATCAACAACAGACGGTTTCAGAATTGCAGATGAGGACTTAAAACTCAGAGGTCCGGGCGACTTTTTCGGCTCTCGCCAGCACGGTTTGCCCGAAATGAAAATCGCAAATATGATGACCGACGGCGAAGCTATAAGGGAAACTCACGCTGCGGCCTCAAATCTGCTTCAAAAAAACCCCGCCCTTGAGGGCGAGGAATATAACTTGCTGAGAAAAGCCGTTAACCGTCTTTTCTCCGGCGGAATTTCAATGAACTGAGCTTAAAACAGGATTTTTATCCCTGTCAATCTTTTCACTTTCAACAGGAATGATTTTGTATTCGTTTGAATTGTTATCAACCATCGTTATGGGTAAATCCGGCACAAGCTCGTGAATTCTTGCAATAAAGCCGCTGCTTCCTTCGGCAGGAAAACCGGTAACAAGAGTTGAAGCATTATGTTTCTTTGTTGCAACAGCAACAACAAGCGCAGGGCTGTCATTAAAAAATATGTTCATACTTGCATCAAATTTTTTTGCACATTCAAAAAGATTTTCAAGTATCCCGTTTTCATTGGCGTTAAGTCCGCTGCTTTGCCTGAAAACACTTATTACATCAAGCGGCAGGTCTTCTTCTTTTGCTATCCTCGCCCCTGCCTCGATAAGTCTTGCGCAGGATTGCTGGGGAGTTACGCATACCATAATGCACGGCTGCTTGGTTTTCATTCAATCCATTCCTTTCAAACGGTTTTATATCATAAACATATGTTGTGTTCTCTGCTCTTCACTGTAATAATAACATCCATATGTTGACAAGTTACGAAAAATAAATGTACGGTCTGTAAATTCGGAGGTTGCTATGGAAAACACGAAATTTTATCTTGGCGTTGACGGAGGCGGAAGCAAAACAACCGCCGTTGTGTTCAATGAAAAAGGCGAATTCATCTGCAAAGCCTGCGGAGAAAGCATAAATTATTATTCGGTTGGCATAGAAAATGCCAGAAAAGCTATGTCGGATATTATTGAATCTATGCCGCAGAAAAGCTTTGACTGTGCCGTAATCGGTATGTCGGCACTCAACGAAAGAGCTACAGATGAAGAAACCGAAAAATTCTGCGGCGGGATTATTAACAGTAAAAAAATAATAATGGATTCCGATTTATACGTTGCTCTTGAAGCGATGGATGAAAACGGTGAATGCGCCGTTGTTATCAGCGGCACGGGGTCAATGGCACTTCACAGAAACGCTGACGGCGCAATCCGCCACGCAGGCGGCTGGGGCTATATTCTCGGCGATGAAGGAAGCGGATATTCAATAGGTCTTTCCGGTATCAAAGCCGCAATCAGGTCTTATGAGAACTGCGGCGAAAAATCCGCACTTATCGACGAATGCCTCCGCTATTTCTCAACGGAAAATATATATGATTTGATAGATTTGTACTATGACAAAACGGTCAGCAGAAAAATTACTGCTGCATTCGCAAAGAATGTTATCTCTCTTGCCGAAAAAGGCGATAAAACTGCTCGGCTCATAGTTGAAACAGAAGCAAAGCTTCTGTCTGAAACGGTTATTTCTTTGCTTGACGGGTCAAATAAAGATATCCCCATTGGTCTTTGGGGAGGAATTTTTCAGCACAACAAATATTTCTGCGATATCTTTACGGATTATCTCAGAAAAAGCAATCTGCAAAACGTAAAGCTTATAAGCTTTACACCGGAAGTCGGTGCAATCTTTGCTTGTATCAAATCAGAAAGCACCGAAAGCCTTGATATTATTAAAGAAAACATTTCATCAACATACAAGGGTTAACGCACGCAAAGCAGATTATTTTTATATAATTCGTACATTGAGGTTCGTTAATGAAGCATAAAAATCTTGCCGTAACTGCAATTACAGCTGCAATTCTTTGCATATTTTCGCCGATTTCTTTGCCCGTGGGTGCAATCCCCGTTTCGCTGGCAACATTCGCCATATGCCTGATTTCCGCTTTCACACCATATAAGCAAAGCGTTGCCGCTGTTATCATTTATATTCTGCTAGGCGCGGCGGGGCTACCCGTTTTTTCAGGATTTATCGGCGGATTCCAACAAATCGCAGGCATTACCGGAGGATTCATCATCGGCTATATTCCTTGCTCATTAATTACATCAATTCTTACAGAAAAATTTGCGGATAAAAAATATATCTACCCGCTTTCAATGGCAAGCGGCATTGCGGTGTGCTATATTTTCGGAACAATATGGTATTCTCTGCAAACAAACACGGACATTATTGCTTCAATTGCGGTTTGCGTTATACCGTTTATTGCAGGCGATATAATTAAAATTTCCGCTGCGTCGTTAACGGGAATCATATTAAGAAAGAGATTAAAAAAATACATTTAATACAGGGGTGAAATTATGGAAATCATAAGAAAAGAGTATTCGGTTCCTTCAAAGTCAGGCATCACCGATGTTTACGCAAGATGCTGGATGCCCGCTGACGGTGCAAAAGCAATTTTTCAGATTGCACACGGTATGGCTGAGCACGGCGAAAGATATGAGGATTTTGCCGCGTATCTCTGCGAAAAGGGATTTGCCGTTCTTGTTGATGACCATGTCGGTCACGGCAAATCCGTAAGGAACGACGATGACCTTGGCTATTTCGGTGAAAACGGAGGTTGGGATGCTTTTGTTGAAGACGAAAGAAGTCTTACTGAACTTATCGCAAAAGAGCTTCCGGGGCTGCCGATAATATTCTTCGGTCACAGTATGGGGTCTTTCATTGCAAGAGAATATGTTCGCCGTTACGGCAAAGACGAGAGAATCAACGCTGCCATATTCTGCGGTTCGAGCGGCAAAAATCCCGCTTCGGCAATCGCAATAAAGCTTGCCGGCGGAATCGCAAAAATAAAGGGTAGCCGTCACAGAAGCAAATTTATTGATAAAATCGCATTCGGTTCCTATAACAATAGAATACCAAACGCAAAAACCTCATTCGATTGGCTGTCAACCGACAGCGAAATTGTTGACAAATACATAGCGGACAAATACTGCGGCTATCTTTTCACTGCGGTCGGCTACAGAGACCTTTTCACAATTCTTGACCGTGTTTCGACCAAAGACTGGTACAGAGGAATATACAATAAAATTCCCATCCTTCTCACCTCAGGTGAGGAAGATCCCGTCGGTCTGTACGGAAAGGGCATCAAGCAGGTATATAACGACCTTAAACTTGCCGGCAAGGAAGATGTTACCATCAAGCTTTATCCCGGAATGCGACACGAAATACTCAATGAAATCGACAAAGAGCAGGTATATGAAGATATTGCCGCCTGGTCAATTTCAAAACTTAAATAGCACAGGCAAAAGGGACTGCTTCACGTGAAGCAGTCCCCTTAATTTTTCTGTTATCCGAAAACAATAAAACCGTTGCTGAATCCAACCGTTGTGTTCGTTGATGATGATGCACGGGTTGTTGATGCAGAAGCTGTTGTTGAAGTGCTTGCTGCCGTTGTTGAGGTTGCCGCACTGCTTGTTGTTGCGGTGGGAACCGTTGTTCTTTCGGTTGTTGAAGCCGCTGTTGTTGCAGTTGTGGTTTCTCTCTTTGTTGTGGTTCTTGCTCGGGTAGTTGTTACTCTTTTGGTTGTTGTGGTTCTCTTCTTTGTTGTTGTTACGCGCTTACGGGTTGTTGTCACACGTCTGCGAGTAGTTGATGTTGACTCTTCCGTGGTTGATTCCTCTGTTGTTTCGCTCTCACTCAGCTCAAAAGACCAAGTTGTAATGGGTCTTGCAGTATAAGTGGGAGGTGAATAAACGGGATATGTTGTTGCGTTTGCGTAAGCATATGTTGTTGATGACAGAGATTCGTCATCAGGTTCTTTATTTCCGAAGATAGCTTTGAATGTAAGTGCACCAACGAGAATAAGAATCACGGCGGCTATAACCGCACCGGCAATCTTCATTATTTTCGCTTTGTCAACCGGCTTTGAATATGCTCTTGCATCGGCATTTGCATAAGGCGAAACAGCATTTTCTTCATCGGAGGTCTGATTGTTTGAACCGAATGAATTACGGTATTCTTCTTCATAATCAGCATCCTTGTCGCCAACCATAGCCGTTGCAATCGGTACAAAAATTGCGGTTTCTTCAACATTCATAAACGCGGTCATAACGGTGATATTATCTTTACCGCCAACCTCAAGTGCTCTGCGTACAAGCTTGCTTGCCGCACCCTGAGCGTTTTCTGCGGTTGAAAGAATAGCCGTTATTTCATCGTCGCTGAGCATATCGGTAAGACCGTCGCTGCAAAGAAGAATGATGTCGCCGTCCTCAACATCGTCAATAACGCTGATGTTGGGAGAAATCCCGCCTTCCTCGGGGAAAACTCCGAGATGGCGTGTCAGACGCTTCGCATCGGGAATTCGGCCGATGTTATCCATTGAAACCTCGCCTGCATCCACGATGGTCTGTGCGTGAGTGTGGTCAAAGCTTATCTGTTCGAGAATGCCTTTTGAATAATGATAAACTCTTGTGTCACCGATATTAACGCAGATAACGTTGCCTTTGATTGCATAAATCGTTGCAAGAGTAGTACCCATTCGCTTTCCTCTTGCATTGATTTCAGCGCAGATACGACTGTTGGCATCGTCAAGACAGTTTGAAATTGCAAAGCTGAAATCTTCGCCGCTTTCATAAACATTTGCAGCGTGAGCCGCAATGGTTTCAACAGCAATACCGGATGCAAGCTCACCGTAGCTTTCACCGCCCATACCGTCGCAGACAGAGAGATGGAAAGGCTCGGTCATACTCTGAACGAACGCGGAGCCTTTTTTGAGGTCTCCCGTAGACGTCATTCTGCCATTCAAATCATAATTATCTTCATTTTCCTTGCGGATTCTGCCTGCGTGGGTCACCGCGCAGACATTAGCTTTGAGCTTTTTCATCATATCACCTTTGTGATTTGCTCTGAAGCAAATTTATTAATTTCAATTATTTAAGAATACCTTCCGATTTTGCCCAATCATACCATACTTCGATTGAACGACGTCTTGCGGGACCGAGGTCGTGTGCACCTCTGGTAAACCATTTCATATTGATTCCCTGAAGACCTACAAGATACTTAGCACTTGCGCAGAAGCCTGAGTCGATACAGTTATCAAGAGAAATAATGTGCTGATGAGTGATTCTTGCAGCTTCAAGATCGCCCTTTGTGAATTCATCCCACATCTTGACAAAAAGACCTGCACCGCAGGAAGTGGGAGTTGCGATAACGCCTCTTGCGCCCTTGAGATATGCATCATAAAGGAAGGGTATATTTGCCTGAAGAACGTTTGAATCGCCCTGAACGGCAATCTTTGCTTCGATTTCGGGCATCTTGCAGGTTGTGTCCTTGATACCCTTGAACTTGCCTGTCTTTGCAAGCTTACCATATGTAACAGAATCCATAAGATGAGGTCTGAGACCGGGGAATTCATAAAGAATAATGGGAAGCTCGGTGTGTGAAGCGAGGTCTGTCATATATTCATACATATGGTCGGGCTTATCGCACATACCCTTTGTGACAAAAACAAGACCCGAAACACCCTGCTGCTCGAGCATTTTCATTTCTTCAACCTGAGCGTTGAATTCTTTTTCAAGGTTAGCGGTTGCAAAAACGGGAACGCCGTCTGAATTCTTGACTGCAAGACCTGCGCACTTGATTCTTTCTTCAAGTGTAAGCTCGGTCATCTCGGATGATCCGCAGACTGCAAAAAGATGCTGAGGTTTGAAAGCTGCCTGCCAGGCAACATATTCCTCGTAGCACTTATAGTCTATTGTTCTGTCCCAATTAAAGGGAGTTAAAAGGAGTGAATATACACCTGCAAATTCATTATACTGTGACATAAAAAACACCTTCTTGTAAAATTTTGAACTTTGCCTATTCATTGACATTATAGCTTACATAATTATAAAAATCAATAGTAATAAAGAATTTTCAAAAAGGATTGACAATTATTCCAAATAATATATACTAATCTCAATTAACATCACAATATAAGGAAAGATAAAATGAGCCCAAACAAAAAATTCTTAAAAAATATGCTGAAGCTTGCCTTGCCGATTGCAACTCAGCAGCTTCTCGTGTCGTGCGCTCAGCTTGTTGACACCGCAATGGTAACAAGGCTCGGCAACGTTGTTGTTTCGTCTGTCGGTGTTTCATCGAGATGGATATTTCTGATGAATCTTTTTTATTTCGGAATTTCATCGGGTGCGGCTGCTATGATTGCTCAGTTCTGGGGTGCGAAAGAAAAAGGCAACATCAAAAAATCCTACGGTAACGCTCTGTTCTTCGGTCTTGGCGTTGCAATAGTTTTCAGTTGCTGTATGTTCTTTATTCCGGAGCTGATGATAAAGGTGTTTTCGAACGAACAAGCAGTTATAGACACTGCTTCGCAGTATATGAAAATTGTTGCGTTTATGGGTATCTTCAGCGCATTTAACCAAATCACCTGCACTGCGCTCAGAGCAACAGAAAGGGTTAACCCTCCCCTTTTCACTTCAATTGCAGCAGTTATTGTCAACACCACCTTGAATTACATTCTCATTTACGGCAAGCTCGGTCTGCCTGCAATGGGTATACGCGGCGCGGCTCTTGCAACGCTCATTTCGACGGCATTCCAGTCCGTGCTTCTGTTTGGCGTTCTGAGAACTTCAAAGGAAATATTCAACGACCCCATAAAGGACTTTTTCAGATTAAACTCCAAATTCATCAAAAGATTTTCGCTCGTCTGCCTTCCCGTTGTTTTCAACGAAGCAATGTGGGCAATAGGCACAAACATTTATTCAATGGTTTTTGCAAGGCAGGGAAGCGAAGCCTATGCGGGCTACACTATCTTCAGCTCAATAGAGCAGATTGCCTTCGTTTTCTTTGTCGGTGTATGCCACGCTTGTTCGATTATGACAGGAAAAACTATCGGCGAAGGCAACAACAAGGAAGCCTACAAGCTCGCAAAAAAATTCGTCATAATGACCCCGATAGTCGGTATTATCACGGGCAGCGTTCTTGCATTTATGCGTGAACCTCTGCTTTCGCTCCTTGAAATTGAAACCCAAGGCGCATTTGACATAGCATCAAGCCTCATTCTTCTCTACTGTTTGTGGCTGCCGGTAAGAAACATTCCGTACACGCTGATAGTCGGCACCTTCCGTGCAGGCGGCGACACAAAGGTGGGTATAATCTACGATTGCGTTTCACTTTATGCATTGAGCGTTCCCGTTGTTGTTATTCTCGGACTTGTTGTAAAAGTTGATTTCGTATATCTTATTATGGCAATGTATCTTTGCGAGGACATACCGAAAACGCTTATGAGCCTTCACCGATTCAGAAGCAAAAAATGGATAAGAAACCTTACCGATAAATAAATATCAAGCTCCGAAGTCTGTATGACCTCGGAGCTTGTTTTTGTTATTTAAACAAATTATAAATACATTCTGCAAACTGACGCAGGGATGATTTTACAAAAAATTTATAAAGGGATTCGGAAATTGAGTTTTTGAAATCATCTTCAAAACCCATGGTAACAAATCCGTCTTTTTTCTCGGTAACACTTCCGTTGTTGACCATAATATCAAAATCGGTTACGCAAAACGGGTTCGCGCTGCCGAATTCAATGTAGCAAATCTTTATTCTCGCTGCTTTGGCATATGTTTGGGGTACATCTCCGCTGAAGCTGACGGAAATCTTTTCATCTGGAGAAAGAATTCCGCTACCCGACAAATCAAAATCAAGCTTCACGCCGTTTGACCTGACCGAAAGAATCTTTATATAATTATCATCCGAAATGTTTCTTACTTCAAGAGCTGAATCATCTGATGACAAATATCCGGCAGGACTGCTGTTGAATTTAAGGTGAAGATTGCAATAGGGATTGTTTGAATATTCAAACTGCGGATATTCTGGACTTGAATGAACGTCTTTTATTTCATCGGTAAACAAGAGCTTTGTGACAAGCGAGCGGGTATATTCTTCATAATAATACTGACCGTGATACTGACCGTCAATAAACCACGTATTTTCGGGCAGATAAGCGCTTGATGCATCAATCTGCATTGACGGAGAAATATGATTATGGCTCAGAACGGAGCAACTCGTTTTAATACCCGTATAACCGTCCGGGAATCTCATCCCGTACGGCGCGCATACTGCACCGCTCACCTTTTCCGCGGGAAGAATAAAATCGCCGTTATATTCTCCGCCCGCAACAAGCTCACTTCCCGTTGCACAGAGAATCGAAACCGTTCCTCCGTTTTCGATAATACGCTTGAATACCTCGGTGAATTTCGGCTTGATTTCATAATGAAGCAAATCGTTATTGCTTATTATTTTTGCATTTGCAATCGGGTCAAGATAATCGTTTTTTAGATTCTCATAAAGATCTGTTGAACAGAGTGACCAAATACTGCCCCAGCCCACGAGTGAATTTCGGAATCCGTCGGATGCGGCAGAAACAACCGTGTTCAGCCTTTCGGTTTCATCATCCTCAAAAAATCTTGCAAAATTGCTTTCGCCGCCGAGAATCGTTTCAAAAAACTTTACCAAATCTTCGGCAGGAAGATTTATTTCTCCTCTGAAAAGCCTGTCGGGAATATCCGTACCACCGATTGCGGGCACACTCATAACAACCTTTTCAACGGAATTTTCGTTTTCAAAAAGCGTCAGATAGGTTGACGTTATAAGGCCGCCGAAGCTGAGAGCAAAAATATTGACCTTATCGGCATTGTTATATTCTTTTACTTCATTTATGAAGTCACGGAGCTGACGGGCTACGGTTACGGCATCGAGCCTTGAATCATACTGAAAGCAATAGACACGGCTCGGGTCTGTCTGCTGTGAAAGATATCGGCAGAATTTCTTTTCATAGAGTCTGTCCTCAAGTCCGTTTTCATACATATATTCAAGATTTGAAGTTGCGGGATCATTCGGATAATGAGTAAGCTCATATACGGAACTGCCGTCGGGATTGCAGCTGAACAAGCCGAAAATGCTCTCTGCCGCTTCGCCGAGTGATTCGCCGAATTCAACATCTTTTCCTATTACAAGCTTTACAAGCGAACCTGCCACGGATAAAAATTCATCGCCCGCATAATCCGCCGCTTTTTTCAGCATTGCCGTCCAGATATTCGTTTCGTCTTTTGTTCCGTAATCAAAATAAAGCTGTGAACACAGAAAGCCCGAAATGAGAATGGTGGGGTTAGCCTTCTCTTTTTCCGCAGACGACGTAACAAAGCAGCACGATGCAATTATCAATGCAGAAAGCATTATGCAGATGAATTTTTTCAACGAATCACCTCCCGTATGTCAATATCCGATTACATAATACCATATCCGTCTGCCGCACGCAACTTTTATGATATTCTTTTACAATTAATTCAAATTTGAGGTTGAGTTTGAGGTCTGCCGATGATATAATTATTACACAAAATTCATCTGCAGGTGATTATATGAATAACATTTTTAAAAATATTCCCGTTATAAAGAAAGAAACCTCCGGCAGATACGACTGCAGTAAAGGATGTGAAATGATTGTCTTTGACAACTGCACAAAATCCGACTACGAAATGCAATGCTCACTTCTTGAGAATGCAGGTTTTCTTCTCTGTGACGAGCACAACATAAAAGAAAACTACCATAAAACATACCGAAAAACAGTCACCGCACATATTTATTATTGCGAAAGCGAAAATAAGCTCCGACTCATTGCAGACCCGAACCGTACGCCTTACTGCACTGAACCTGACAACCGCGGCGGAATGGAAAAAACGACTCTCTGGCAGTTTGAAGTTGACCACACTCTCATCGACTGCGGAATGTGCTATGTAGTAAGATGCCGTGACGGAAGCTTTTTTGTTATTGACAGTGCGCATATGTATTCGGTCAATGACGACATAAGAATAATCGAATTTCTGAAGAAACTCAATGGCGGCAAAAAGCCCGTTGTTGCAGGCTGGTTTTTCTCGCATTGCCACGAGGATCACGTTGCAAAATTCCTTGACATAGTTGAATATCACCGAAATGAAATTGATATTGAGGCAGTATATTATAACTTCCCTGCCGCCGACCACAGAGATGCACATTATTGGGGCGAATGCAACTACGCAATGACGGAACGCTTCGAAAGAGTTGTCAGGGATGCTTCGGACATAAAAAAAATCAATCTGCATACAGGTCAGCATTTCTATGTGAGAAATCTTGAATTCACGGTTCTCTGCACCCACGAGGATGTATTCCCGCATTCGATGCAGGATTTCAACAATTCATCAACCGTACTTATGATGGAAGCCGAGGGATGCAAGGTGCTCTTCCCCGGCGACGCATCTGCCGAAAGCGACAAGGTTCTTCTTCGCAGATACGGCGATTACCTCAAATGCGAAGTTATTCAGGTATCGCATCACGGCCATTCGGGAACATCTCCCGAATTCTACCGCCTTGCGGATGCGGAATGCGCTCTTTTTGCGGTAACGCAGATTAAATTTGACGAAGAACTGCCCCGCCAGGAAGCAAACCGAGTTGCAATTGACCTTGCAAAGGAATATCACATTGCATCAAACGGCACGGTCGAAATTCCCCTGCCATATATTTACGGGCAGACAAAAATATATCCCGACGAAACCTTTGAGGATTTCAACGGAATATACAATCTCTGGAGTTATGAATACAGCGATGAAATGAAGCAGAAGCTTTATGAAGAATTTCTGGAGAGAAAAAACAGATAACAAAAACGGTGGATTTCTCCACCGTTTTTTCTATATTCAGATAAATTCAAACGGATTGATTTCGCTGCCGAAGGGTTTGAATGCAACCGCAAATTCAAACGGTTCAAAGTCCCACTTGCGTTCGGGTTCAAGCTCGTCATAGATTCCGTGTCCGCTTCTTACATCGAACTTGTAATCGGTGTAAACGATTGTATCTTCAAGAGCTACAAGCTCGTCGTTATGCATTGTTTCTTCGAGCATAAGCGGTGTGAAATGAGATGCGTTGAACTGGAATGCCTTTTCGCTTACGGGTGCGAAAATCATACCCGCTCCCTCGTCATTCTTGACTGCACCGTATTTTGTGCCGAAATGAGAGCCGTTTTCAATCGGTCTGATATAAGGAACAAAGTTTTCAGCAACGGTGGTTTCGAATTTGCCGTAGCGGCATCCGAGATGTCGGTCTGCATAGGTTTCTTCGGGGCCTTTGCCGAAATATTCCATATTTTCATATCCGCCCTTGAGTGCAAAGCGGAATCCGAATCGGGGCAGACGCATATTCATATCGGCGAGAAGCTGTCTGAATTCGCCGCCGAAGCCGATTTCTGCTCTGCCATCAGCGTAGAACTTATATGTCATTTCGCCGTTAAGAATAGGTACAACTGCAGGTCCGCCGATTGAAACGGGGCAAGTGATTTTCACACAGTCAGTCTCGGCTGTAACTGTTGCGGAATAAGTCTTCTGCACCGCTGCCTGCATCGCCGCAGAACGTCTGTCCTCTGCATCGCCGAGCTGGTTATAGCCGTGTGACTTCCAGATTTCAACCTGCACGGGTTGTGCGAGCATCTCTTTTCCGCCGTAAACAACGGATGAAATTCTGCCGTAGGGCTTGTCGAATGTATAAACGGTATTTCCGCAGTTGATTTTAACAAATCTTCTGCCGTCTTCAAATGCAGGGGCAGCAAAAGAAGTCTTTTCTTTCTTAATTTCAACTGACAAATCAAACTGAAGGAAGCCGACTTCATAGTCTGCACCGACCCATTTGCGGTCAATCTTTTCGTGGAAAGTAAGAGTAAGATAACAGCAGTCGCTTACGGGTGCATTATCAAACAGCTTGAATTCCTTTGCACTCTGCGGAGCGATATCGGTATCATCAATTCTGCCGCTTATAACGATTTCACCGTTAACTTCAAGCTTCCATTCAATATAGAGGTCAGCGAGTGTTTCGAAGAATCTGCGGTTAAATATGCTTACCTTACCGTCGGAATATTCACCCTCAAAAGGCTCATAGCCTTTCTTCATATCAACAAAACCGGGTCTGAGCTTTCTGTCGGGGAAAACAACGCCATCTATGCAGCATACGCTGTTGTGGGGATAATCGCCGAAGTCGCCGCCGTAACGGAAGCCCTTTCCGTCATTGACTGAAACAGCGTGGTCGGTAAGCTCCCAGAAGCATCCGCCCCAGACAGCGGGATATTTTCTGAAAACATCACAATGTGCGTGAATGTTGCCCGTTGACATCGAACAGCAGAATTCACAGAAATAGAAGGGTTTCTTTGAGTTTTTGTTTTCGGCATATTCAGCGGTATAATCGAGAGGAGCGTACATTCTGCTTTCAACATCGGAAATATCACTGTAGTTTTCGCCGACGGGCACAGCCTTGAACTCGAGGTGTGCGTTTTCATAGTGAATAATTGCTTCAGGGTCACGGTCTTTTATGTATCTGCCCATTGCTCTGTGGTTTTTGCCGCAGCCGGATTCATTACCGAGCGACCACATAATAACGCAGGCGTGGTTTTTATCACGTTCAAAAAGACGCTCCGCTCTGCCAACATAAGCAGGCTCCCATTCATCATCAATCGAGAGCTTTGACCAGCGCATCCAGTCCCAGGTGTCGCGGTATTCAAAGCCCATACCATGGGTTTCAATATCCGCTTCATCAACAACCATAAGTCCGTATTCGTCGCAAAGCTCAAGGAATCTCGGGTCGTTGGGATAGTGAGAAGTACGAACCGTGTTGCAGTTGCCCTGCTTGATGATGTGGATATCACGGAGCATATGCTCCATATCGCAGTAATAGCCCGTTTCGGGGTTTGAATCGTGGCGGTTGACGCCGTAAAGCTTTATCGGCTGATTGTTGACATAAGCAACATTGCCTCTGAATTCAATCTTCTTGAAGCCTGTTCTGAACGGGATAATTTCGCCGTTGCACGAAACAAGAACGGTGTAAAGCTGAGGATTTTCGCTGCTCCAGAGAACGGGGTTTTCAATTGTGACATCAAGGTCGGCACCCTCAAAAACGGTTTTTCCGTCGGGTGAAATAACCTTAACGGCTGTTTCCGCCTCATCACCTATCCACGAAAACTCCTTCATATAGATATCGCCGGTCTGCATATCATCGGAAAGCTCAGATGCAATCCACATATCCATCGCGCAGTTTTCGGGTCTTTCGAGAATATAAACTTCTCTGAAAATACCCGAAAGACGGAACATATCCTGGTCTTCAAGATAGCTGCCGTCGCACCATTTGACAACAACAACGTCAATTGTGTTTTCACCGTCGGAAAGTTTGTCGGTGATATCAACCTCGGTTGTGTTATGGCTTACCTGACTGTAAGCGGCAAATTCGCCGTTGACAAAAAGATAGAAGCAGGACGAAACGCCCTCAAAGTTAATAAAATAACGCTTACCGTCTTTCTTTGAAAGATTGATTTTTCTGTTATAATGACCTGCAGGATTTTCGTCGGGAACATAGGGCGGGTCAAGCGGGAAAGGATAGAAAAGGTTGCTGTAAAGCGGAACATCATAACCTTTGCCGAGAACGGTCTGCCAGCAGCAGGGAACGGCTATTTTATCCGTAAATTTTTCTTTGAGAAAATCATCTTCAATATCCTCAAAGGAATTGTAGAATTTAAAATTCCATTCACCGCAAAGAGAAAAATAGAATTCCGAATTCTCTCTGTTGCCGATAAGTGCGGCTTCTTCGCTATGATAAGGAATATAATACGCTCTGGGTTTTTCACAGCCGATATGAAGGCTGCCTAAATCTTTATGATATGACGGAATGTTCATTTTTACCTCCTATAAAATAGAGAATATAACTATTTTATATCACATAACAACTACTTTTTCAAGACAAAATATTGTTAAAAAACACAACAGTCTACATCTTGAAAATCATTTTCATTTGGATTATACTTTTATTTAACGAATTCAGAAAAGGAAAAGGAAAATGAAAATGAAACTCAAAAAAATGCAAACACTTGTAACTGCCGCTCTTTTTACGGCAATCATCTGTGTGGCAACCTTTGTTGTTAAAATCCCCTCGCCCGCAACAAACGGATATTTCAATCTCGGCGACTGCTTTGTTATTCTTTCGGGTCTTCTGCTTTCCCCTGTTTACGGCGCACTTGCAGCAGGTCTCGGCTCGGCACTCGCAGATATTCTGGCAGGCTATGTCCAGTACGCCCCCGCAACCTTTATCATCAAAGCACTTATGGCACTTTCGGTTTACTTTGTATTCAAGGCATTCAAAGGTAAAAACAATTTTATTTCGAAGCTTTGCGCAGGTTTTTCTGCAGAAGCAATAATGGTACTCGGCTATTTCGGCTATGAAGCAGTAATTCTTAAATACGGTCTTGCCGCCGCAGGCAGCATCTTTTCAAATGTTATGCAGGGAATTGTCGGCATTGTTGCCGCACTTGCAATTGCCGCCGCAATCGGCAAAAGCAAAACCCTCTCGAATTTTTTCAAAAAAGGATAAAACACTATGAATGAAATTTATATTCAGGCTGCCGCCGCAGCGGCAGAGCTTGTCGAGAAAGCAGAACTCAAAAGCGGTGACGTTGCCGTTATCGGATGCTCGACAAGCGAGGTTATCGGCGAAAAAATCGGCACAAGCGGTACACTTGACGTTGCAAAAGAAATTTTCAACGGACTCAACAGCGTGTTTGCTGAAAAAGGAATCTTCCTTGCCGCACAATGCTGCGAACATCTCAACAGAGCAATTATCATAGAAAAAGAAAAGGCAGACGCACTCGGGCTCGAGCAGGTCTGCGTAGTTCCTCATCCCCGTGCGGGCGGTTCATTTGCAACTGCGGCGTGGCACACAATGAAAAATCCCGTTGCTGTTGAAGAAATCAAGGCTGATGCAGGAATTGATATCGGAACAACTCTCATCGGAATGCATCTTAAAAGAGTTGCCGTGCCTCTCCGTCTTGAAAGCAACACCATCGGAGAAGCAAAACTCTCCGCTGCAAAAACAAGACCGAAATATATCGGCGGAGAAAGAGCGAAATATGAATAACAATCAACAAAGCGGAGTGCCGAAACACTCCGCTTTAATTATTATTTATCAGAAATAATTTCCTTTGCACTTGCTGCAAGACCTGCGATACCCTGCAGTTCGCTGGGAATGATAAGCTTGGTTGCCTGACCGTCTGCAGCGGCTTCGAATGCTTCAAGGCTCTTGATTGTGAGATATCCCTGACCGGGTGCGGCTTCATTGATAAGCTCGATTGCTTTTGCTCTTGCCTGCTCAACCTTGAGGATAGCTTCAGCTTCACCTTCGGCTTCTCTGATTTTTGCTTCCTTGATAGCTTCAGCGGCAAGGATTGCGCTCTGCTTTTCTGCTTCTGCGGCAAGAATCTTACTTTCCTTCTGACCTTCGGCAACAAGAATCTTACTTGCCTTTTCACCTTCGGCGGTAAGGATAGCTTCACGGCGCTGACGCTCTGCCTTCATCTGCTTTTCCATCGCATCCTGAATTTCCTTGGGAGGAAGAATGTTCTTAAGCTCAACTCTGTTAACCTTGATACCCCAGGGGTCTGTTGCTTCGTCAAGAATACCTCTGATTTTTGCATTGATAACATCTCTTGATGTGAGGGTATGGTCAAGCTCCATTTCACCGATGATGTTTCTGAGCGTTGTCGCAGTCAGGTTTTCAATAGCCGAAAGGGGTCTTTCAACACCGTAAGAGAAAAGCTTGGGGTCTGTAATCTGGAAGAAAACAACCGTATCAATCTGCATTGTTACGTTATCCTTTGTGATAACGGGCTGGGGCGGGAAGTCAACAATCTGCTCCTTAAGTGAAACCTGCTTCGCAATTCTCTCAATGAAAGGAATCTTTACGTGGAGACCCGTCTGCCAGGTTGTGCTGTATGTTCCGAGTCTTTCGATAACGTATGCCTTCGACTGAGGAACGATTTTGATGTTAAGAATAACAACCGCTATAATGACAAGTGCGAGAATGGTAAGAATAATGAATTCCATAAAATATCCTCCTAAATTCAATAAAATTTATTGTGCCTTGACTATGAGTTTTACTCCGTCGATTTTTTCAACGGTAACTCTTTCATCCTTTTTAAAAGTTGAACCGTCTGATGAGCGTGCAGTCCATACAACACCGTTAACGTGAACCTGACCCTTACCCTCAATATTGTTGATATCCTCAACAACAATGGCGGTCTGCCCTATACATCGGTCAGCATTGGTAGGATGAACTCTTGTTTTTGTCAGCTTGCGCACAAGCGGTCGTGTGACAACAAGCGCAACAGCCGAAACCGCAACAAACACAATCCACTGCAGCCATACCTGCGCACCGAGAATTTCCGCAGCAATGGCAGCCGCCGCACCCGCGGCAAACCAGATTGTGACCATCTGCGCCGTTACAGCTTCAACGATGAGCAGAATGACAAGCATCACAATCCAAAAAATCAACATAGTAAATTCCATAAAGCATACCTCCTTTTACCGGTTGATTCAAGCTTTTTTTGCTTGATTTGATTTTACCACTTTTCCGCCGATTTTTCAATATTTCCGTAAACGAATTCTACGATTTTACAATTTGCACATATTTGCAACACTATAATTGTACATAATTGCAATATTACAAAATGTTTTCAAAATCCAGTTTTTCCGCATTAAGCAGGTTTTCAATCTGATTAATCGCCTCAATGCACTTGTTTTTGAATTCATCCCGGTCCGAATGTTCAAGAAGAAGCGGAAGCACGGTTATATTCTCTTCAACATCATCCATACCCTCATGCATAACAAGCGAATGAAGAATTCCCGATGAATTTTCCCATTGAAGAAGAATCTCGTCTGTCTTTTTCGCCAACTCATCATCAGAATCGGTTTGTGCAGTATCGATCAGCTTATCAAGCGATGACAAAAGCCCGTTCATTTCTGTTTTGAAAATATGACCCGCCCACACCGAAAGCGCCACTGCCGCGCTCAACAGCAAAATCGCCGCAATCACTCTTTTCATTTTCCGCTGTCCTTTCCTGCTATATATAATATTCCGTTTTTATCGACTGTCAGAATCATTATATTTTCAATCGGAATTCTGCTTGAAAGAATAAGCTTGTTTATTTTGCTTATGTCGAAGCCTGATTCGGCAAGCGTTTCTTCAATGATTTTTCCGTCGCAGACAACCGCAAACGGCATTCCGCTGTCCTCGGGAAACAATCCGAGGTCTTTCGCTGTTGAATTACGGCTTTCGGGTTTAAGCAAAACACTGATCTTTCCGTTTGTTTCAAAAACGGCATAGGATACCTGAGAAATATCAAACACATCCTTCTGGCGCAGCAATGATATCAGGTCATTAACCGTCATCCTCAGCTTTCCGAGTGCTTTCATATCTATTTCACCGTCGCGGATAACAATCACGGGATGCCCCTGAATCAGCGCACGCAGTCGGTCGCTTTTAAGGCTGAGCGCAGAAGAAAAAATCTCATAAGCGACAAGCGCAAACAGAGCAACAACCGAATGAAGAATCGGCACACGGTTATCCTCCATCGGGATTGATGCGATTTCCGAAATCAGAATTGTTATGACAAGCTCGGACGGCTGAAGCTCACCAATCTGCCGCTTACCCATAAGACGCATAAGAATAATAATGATAAGATAAAGAACAGTCGCTCTTATCAAAGTTACCGGCACAAAAATCACCCCTCCCGGTTTATTATGGGTAATTATTGACTAAATATCAGTTTTGTTGTATTATGAACACAAACTGAAGCAGGCGGTGATTGCTGTGAAATATTACCTCGGAATGGATATCGGCGGCACAAAATGCGCCGTTATTCTCAGCGAAAAAAGCACGGTGAGAATAACGGATAAAATCAGGTTTGACACCAAAGCCGAAAGAGGATATGAAGAAATAATTGCTCAGCTCATTTCCTCTGCCCGTGAAATACTTGAAAGAAACGAAGTTGATGCTTCCGACGTGCTTGCGTGCGGCGTGAGCTGCGGAGGTCCGCTTGACAGCGACAAGGGAATCATTATGTCCCCTCCGAATCTTTCAGACTGGGATAACGTTCCGCTTGCCGATATGATAACCGAAGCTCTCGGTATCCCTTGCAAAGTCAGAAACGATGCGGATGCCTGCGCTCTTGCCGAGTGGCAGTTCGGAGCAGGCAAAGGCACAAAAAATATGATTTTTCTCACTTTCGGCACGGGGATGGGTGCGGGTCTTATACTTGACGGAAAGCTCTATTCGGGTACCTGCGGCACCGCGGGCGAGGTCGGACACATAAGGCTTGATGCCGACGGTCCCGCCGCATACGGAAAAGCTGGTTCGTTTGAAGGATTCTGCAGCGGTTCGGGCATTGCCGTGATGGGCAAAAAAATGCTCTCAATTTATAACGGAGTAACAACAATCCCCCGTGACAATGTAACCGCAAAAACAATTGCCGAGGCAGCGGTTGCAGGCGATAAGCTCGCAAATGCAATCTATCGCCGATGCGGAGAAAAGCTCGGACTCGGAATTTCCATTCTTATCGATATTCTTAATCCCGAAAGAATTGTCATCGGCAGCATTTATCAGCGTTCGGGTTATCTTCTTGCCGATGCGATGAACGAAACAATAAAGAAAGAAGCTCTTGCAATTTCGGCAGAATGCTGTACAATAGTTCCTGCAATGCTTGGTGACGAAATCGGAGATTTTGCCGCTATCGGTGTTGCAAAGGATTTTGCGGAGGCAAAAAAATGACGGATAAAATCTTTAACGAGCTTTTTGAAAGATACCCTTCTCTTGACACTTGCAGAGAAGATATATTCAAATCATTCGAGATTATGTCAGATTGCTTTGAGAACGGAGGAAAAATCCTCTGTTGCGGCAACGGCGGTTCAGCTGCCGACTGTGACCATTTTGCGGGCGAACTGCTGAAAGGTTTTCTCAAAAAAAGGTCGCTTTCCGACAGAGAAAAAGAAAAATTCGGTGACAAATTCATTGCCGATAATATCCAGAAAGGTCTGCCCGTAATATCACTTTGCGCTCATTCGGCGCTTATGACCGCATTTTCAAACGACGCCGTGCCTTCGCTTGTCTTTGCACAGCAGGTTTATGCGTATGCAAAAAGCGGTGATGTTCTGCTTTGCCTGAGCACCTCAGGTAATTCGGAAAACATAGTCTATGCCGCCGAAACGGCACTTGCGGCAGATATGAAAGTTATTTCAATAACCGGAGAAAAAGAAAGCGCGCTTTCGAGATTCTCCGACATATGCATAAAGCTTCCCGAAACCGAAACTTTCAAGGTTCAGGAATTAACGCTGCCCGTATATCATTGCCTTGCGGCTATGATTGAAAATAAATTCTTTAATGAATAAGGAGAAATCATTATGATTAACATACCCAGACCCGAGCATCCCAATCCGCAGTCGGAGCGCGCAAATTGGCTCAACCTTAACGGTGAATGGGATTTTGAATTTGACTTCGGTAACAGCAAATATGCCGCCGGCATTCTTGACAAAGCCGAATGGGAAAAGAAAATCATCGTCCCCTTCTGCCCCGAAAGCAAGCTCTCGGGTATTGAATATACAGACTTTATACCTGCCGTATGGTACAGAAGAAGCTTCGATATTACCTCCGTTCAGCTTGAAGGCAGAGTTCTGCTTCATTTCGGCGCGGTTGACTATGAAGCAAAGGTTTATGTCAACGGCAAGCTTGCGGGCACTCATATCGGCGGCTACGCTTCATTCACATTTGACATAACCGAATTCCTCACCGAGGGCAAAAATACAGTTATTGTAAACGCCGTTGACGATGTAAGAAACAATCTTATCCCCAGAGGAAAGCAGTGTGAAGAACTGAAATCCCGCGGATGTGACTACACAAGAACGACGGGCATCTGGCAGACGGTATGGCTTGAATTCGTACCCAAGGCATACATCAAGAGCTTCAAGCTTTTTCCCGACTATATAAACGGCACTCTCGCAGTTACCGCCGTTGTTGAAGGTGAAGGCGAATTTGTTGCAGAAGCATCATTCGGCGGCAAACCGATGGGCAGCTTCGAAAAAACCGCATCTTCAACCGTTGCAGGTGAAATCGACCTTTCCCAAATTCATCTTTGGGAAGTCGGCTGCGGCAGACTTTATGACCTCACTCTCACCTTCGGCGATGACGAAATCAAATCATATTTCGGACTCCGCAACGTAAAGCTTGACGATTATAAATTCCTCATCAACGGCAAATCCGTTTTCCAGAGACTTGTTCTTGACCAGGGATTCTATCCCGACGGTATTTACACTGCTCCGACAGAAGAAGACCTTGAAAACGATATCAGAATCTCAATGGCAGTCGGCTTCAACGGTGCAAGACTTCACCAGAAGGTTTTTGAACCTCGCTTCCTCTATCATTGCGACAGACTCGGCTACATCGTGTGGGGCGAATACGGCAACTGGGGTCTTGACCACTCAAATCCCACGGCACTCGGCGCGATGCTTCCCGAATGGTGTGAATGCGTTGAAAGAGATTTCAACCATCCCTCAATCATCGGCTGGTGTCCGTTCAACGAAACCTGGGATTTTGCAGGCAGACGCCAGAATGACAATGTAATCGCAACAATCTATAAAGTTACAAAACATATGGACGAAACCCGCCCCTGCATTGACACAAGCGGCAACTTCCACACAATCACAGATATCTTTGACGTTCACGACTATGAGCAGGATTATCATATTTTCAAAGAAAACTACAACAAGCTTATGACCGAAGGAATTCTTTATGAAAGATTCCCCGACAGACAGATGTACAGCGGCAATGGCTGTGCGTGGGTGAGCGAATACGGCGGACTTCAGTGGTCAAACGGCGACAGAGGCGACGCCTGGGGCTATGGCAACGCACCCAAGACAGAAGAAGAATTTATCGAGAGATATGCAGGTCTTACCGATGCGCTTCTCGACAACTACAGAATGTTCGGCTTCTGTTATACACAGCTTTATGATATCGAACAGGAGCAAAACGGTCTTTATTATTACGACAGAACACCTAAGTTCGATACCGAAATATTCAAGAAAATCAATTCACGCAAGGCGGCAATTGAAGACTGATAACAAGAAAGAGCTTCTTCACTTTATTTGTGAGGAAGCTCCTTTTAAATTTAAACTATTACATTTACAGTTTTATAAATATTGTTTCCGTTTTGCAATGTAATGCTCATAACATTTTCTTCCCACTCAACGGAATAATCACCTGAACTTATCGCGCGGAAGCCATCATCGGTGCTGAAATTTTCTCTGTATGTAACAAGCAGCGGATTTACACGCTCATAAAAAACAACTCCGCCACCTAAAAGATAAGACCATTCTTTTGCAACAACAATGTATTCACCGTTCGGTGAGGAAAATTCATAATAATTGTAATTTTTGTTATCAGAAACTGAAATCAAAGCAAAACTTCCGATAATAGAGATGATTAAAAATCTTATAACCGAGTTTAAAATTATGCGTTTTTCGGTTTTCGAGATGATTGCCGTTATTGCCGAAATCAAAAGACAAACTGTCGCACAAACAGCAAACCCTGCAGTCAGGTCATCGCCGTTTACCACGCCTAAAAGGAAACTGAAATCGCTGTATTTTTCTGTAAGAAAAACGATCAATGCAAGCAAAACAAAAATTGCGGATAATATTCCGAAAAATATTTTCATCTTTTTCATTTTCATCACCTCTAATCAGTTTACCATAAAAATCGGCGTGTGTTATTAACCGACTGTTAAATTTTTGTAAAAACACAATATTATGTTTTCTGCTGCAAAAGATGTATGCAGTATACCTGTTCTCCGCATATAATAAAAGGGGTGGTTTATGTGAGGTACAGACGCTTTTACCGTCGTAGAAATCCCGCGGCATTCGGAATTATTTGCTCTGTTATCATTTTTTTGATATCAGTTTTGCTGATTGATGCAAAAATCCGTCCCGCAGTCTATGACCTTGCAGCTGTTGAGGCTTATGCGATTTCATCAGAGAGAGTTAATTCCGCGGTTGAAAAAATACTTTCACGGAATGCGCCCGCATATTCGGAGCTTGTGAGCATAAATTACAGCGACAGCAACGCAATAACAGGCATCACGACTGATATTGTGAAGATGAATCTTTTTAAATCACAGGTCACAAACGCCATTGACAGCGAATTTAACTCAATGAGCAAAACCGAAATTCCAGTTTCACTCGGCACGGCAAGCGGAGTAGTTCTTTTTTCGGGATTAGGTCCGCACATCAGGATTGATGTTGGATTTGCATCTTCAACGAAAACGGATTTTAAAAATGTTTTTGAAAGCGCGGGCATAAATCAGACGCAGCACAGCGTTATGCTAAATGTTGAAACAACTGTTATGCTCAATCTCGCAGGCAGACGGATTACCAAAACTGTTGAAACCTCATTCTGTGTTGCGCAGACGGTTATAGTCGGCTCGGTGCCTGATGTTATGGTCGAATAAAAATATTGATTTTACATATTTTAATTGATATAATGTATTCATCAAAAATAAGGAAGTAATTATATGCAGTTTGACAAAGCCGGGCAAAGAGCAAAAGAGCTTCGAGATTTGCTCAATTATCACAGCCATAAATATTATGTTGAAGATGACCCCGAAATCGGAGATTATGAATATGATATGCTTCAGCGTGAGCTTGCCGAAATCGAAAAGGAATATCCGGAGCTTATCACTCCCGACTCTCCCACTCAGCGTGTCGGCGGAAGCGCGGAAGGTATGTTTGAACCCGTTGTTCATACCGTTCCGCTTGAAAGCCTTCAGGATGCGTTCGGCATTGAAGAAGTGCGTGCATTTGACGACAGAGTGAGAGCTGTTTTTGCCGATGCGGATTTTGTTGTTGAGCCTAAAATCGACGGTCTTTCCGTTGCTCTCGAATATGAAAGCGGCGTTTTCGTAAGAGGTTCAACCAGAGGTGACGGCAATGTCGGTGAGGATGTTACCGCAAATCTGAGAACCGTTAATTCAATCCCTCTGCGCCTCAAAAAAGATGTCACAATTGAGGTCAGAGGCGAGGTTTATATGCCTAAAAAGGTTTTTGCCGCACTTGTTGAAGAGCAGGAAGAGAACGGTGAAAAGACCTTCAAGAATCCCCGTAATGCGGCGGCGGGTTCATTAAGACAAAAGAATCCGCAGATAACCGCAACAAGAAAGTTGGACATTTTTGTTTTCAACATCCAACGTTATGACGGAAATGAGATATCAGGTCATAAGCAGTCGATTGAATTTCTTAAGGAACTCGGCTTTAAAACTGTTCCTTTCTGCAATAAATTCGGCGATATTGACGGCGTTATCGGAGAGCTTGAAAGAATAGGCGAAATGCGTTCATCTCTGCCGTTTGACATTGACGGCGCGGTTATCAAAACCGATTCATTTTCACAGCGTACCGAAATCGGAAGCACGGCAAAATTCCCGAGATGGGCGCTTGCATTCAAATATCCTCCAGAAGAAAAAGAAACCACACTCATTGACATTGAGGTTGCGGTCGGAAGAACGGGTGTGCTCACCCCAACTGCTGTATTCGAGCCCGTTCTTGTTGCAGGTTCAACTGTTTCAAGAGCAACTCTCCACAACCAGGATTTCATCGATGAAAAAGATATCAGACTCGGCGACAGAGTTGTTATCCGTAAAGCGGGTGACATCATTCCCGAGGTAATAAAAGTTGTTTCACACGCCGAAAACAGTGAAAAATATACGCTCCCAACGGTTTGTCCGTCGTGCGGCGCAAACGTTATCCGTGAAGAGGATGAAGCGGCGGTAAGATGCGTAAATCCCGAATGCCCCGCACAGCTTCTGCGCAATCTCATCCATTTCTGTTCAAGAGATGCGATGGATATTGAGGGTATGGGCGATGCGGTGCTTGAAAAGCTTGTTGCAAACGGACTTCTCACCAAAGCAAGTGAAATCTACACTCTCAAAAAAGAGGACTTTATGACTCTCGAAGGCTTCAAGGATAAGTCCTCTCAGAATCTGGTTGATGCGATTGAAAAATCAAAATCCAACGACCTTGCAAAGCTTGTGTTTGCGCTCGGCATCCGCCACGTCGGTCAGAAAGCGGGCAAGATTCTTTCGGAGCATTTTGAAACGATGGAAAACATTATGAATGCAAGCCTTGAGGACATTGCATCAATCGAAGGCTTCGGCGGAATTATGGCAAAAAGCGTTGCTGATTTCTTTGCTCTCGAGCAGTCAAAAAGAGAGATTGAGGCACTCGCCGCATACGGTGTCAATATGGCATCCCAAAAAGAAAAAATCGATAACCGTTTTGAAGGCAAAACCTTTGTTTTGACAGGCACTCTGCCGACATATTCACGCATCGAAGCAAGCGAAATCATTGAAAAATTCGGCGGAAAGACTGCTTCATCCGTTTCAAAAAAGACAAGCTATGTGCTTGCAGGCGAAGAAGCGGGAAGTAAGCTCGTCAAGGCACAATCACTCGGAATAACAATTCTCAGTGAAGAAGAATTTAACGAGATGATAAAATGAGATATTCAAAAAACCATTGCCGAATCGAAAAGACCGAAAGCGGAGTTTTAATCGGAATCACGGATTATGCAGTCGGAAAAATCTGCAAAAACTTTGAGATTTTTCTTTGTGATGAGGATGAATATATCCACGCAAACGAAAGCATCGGAGAAATCATTTCGTGCGAATTCTTCGATATCCTCTCCCCCGTCAACGGCACGGTTGTGAGGGTCAATGAGGATGTGCTTGACAACCCCCGGGTTCTTTTTGACACTAACCCGTGGCTGGTAGAAATGACGAATGTTGCCTTCACTCAGCCGCTGATGAACGAATCGGAATATGATGTTTATATAAATAATTTAAAATAGTACTTGCAAAAAGAATATTCTTGTGATAGAATATTCGGGATATGAAAACGCAGAGATCGGGAGAGTAAGCATTTCCAATCACTCAGAGAATGTCCGTCATCGGCTGGAAGCGGACTGTGAAGCGGTTTTGCCGAAGTTCACCCGTTAGCGGCGAATCTGAAAGAACAGTAGGGTTTGACGGCTTATCCCCGTTACGGATATCAGAGCGCACGGCTTTTGCCGTGAACGCAGGGTGGTACCGCGGATTTTATTCGTCCCTCGTCATCTTTGGATGATGAGGGATTTTTATTTTGTAAAAAATGAAAGGATTGATATAAAATGTTTGAAAAGCCCGCAGAATTAAAAAAGCTGTTTGAAGAAAAGATTGCAGGCGTTGCCGCAACAGCTGATGTTGAACAGCTCCGAATTGAATTTCTCGGCAAAAAAGGTTCTGTTGCCGCTCTTATGCAGGAGCTTCGCAACGTACCCAACGACCAGAAAAAAGAAGCCGGTCAGGCGATAAACGACACAAAGCAGTTTATCGAAGCTGCCATCGCATCAAAGCTTGAGGAGCTTAAGAAGCTTGAAGAGCAGAAGATGATTGATGCCGCTGAAAGCTATGACGAATCTATGCCCACAGACGCAGACCTCGGCTCATATCACCCCATCACCCTTGTCAGCCGTGATGTTGAAAATATCTTCCTGAGTATGGGATTTGCGGTTGAGGACTATTCCGAAATCACCGATGACTACAACTGCTTTGAAGCTCTCAATATTCCCAAGCACCACCCCGCAAGAGATATGCAGGATACCTATTACCTGAGCACGGGTCAGCTTCTCAAGACTCATACTTCGGCAGCTCAGAACACAATTCTCCGCAAGTATGCCGCAAATCTTGAAAACGGCAACCCCATCCGCGCAATCTTCCCCGGCAGATGCTTCAGAAACGAAAAGATTGACGCTTGCCACGAAAACACATTCTTCCAGATGGAAGGCATTATGGTTGATAAGGATATCTCTATTTCAAACCTTATCTATTTTATGAAAACAATGCTTTCGGAAGTATTCCAGAAGGATATTACCGTCAGACTCCGCCCCGGCTTCTTCCCCTTCGTTGAACCCGGCTTTGAGCTTGACATTCAGTGCACAATCTGTAAGGGTGCAGGCTGCCCCTCGTGTAAGGATTCAGGTTGGCTTGAGCTCTGCCCCTGCGGTATGATTCATCCCAACGTTCTTACCGCAGCAGGCATCGACCCCGAAAAATACACAGGCTTCGCTTTCGGTCTCGGTATGACACGTCTTGCAATGATGACCTATGGCGTCAAGGATATCCGCGTATTCAACAGCGGAAGCCTCAAGTCACTTTCACAGTTTGACGAAAAACCTTTCACCAGACCCGAGAAATAATCAAGGAGGACATAAGAAATGTTTGTATCAATAAATTGGATTAAAGACTATGTTGACCTTGACGGTCTGGACATAAAAAAGCTTATCGAAAGCTTCACCCTCGCAACCGCAGAGGTTGAAGATATAATCGAAAAGGGCGCTGACGTTCAGAATGTTGTTGTCGGCGAAATCCTTTCAATCGAAAATCATCCCAACTCAAAGAAGCTCCACCTCCTCAAGGTTGATGCAGGCGAAAAGGTGTGCAACATCGTTTGCGGCGCACCCAACGTTGCAGTCGGTCAGAAGGTTGCTCTTGCTCTCGCAGGCGGCAGAGTATGCGGCGGCGAAATCAAGATTGCAACAGTTGCAGGCTATGAATCCGAAGGTATGTGCTGCTCTGAAAAGGAACTCGGTCTGAGCGATGATAACTCGGGCATCATGGAGCTTGACCCCTCACTCAAAAACGGCACAAACATCAAGGATATCTTCCCCGTTGACGATATCATCTTTGAGGTTGACAACAAGTCACTCACAAACCGCCCCGACCTCTGGGGGCACTACGGCATTGCAAGAGAATTTGCCGCACTCGCAGGCAGAGAGCTCAAGCCTCTTGAAATGGGAGACCTTTCGTATGACGGCGACGAGACTGTTGACGTTGAAATCGGAAGAGAAGACCTTGTTTACAGATATTCCTGCATTAAAATGGACAATATAACAAAGAACAAGAGTCCTCTTGATATGAGAATCCGCCTTTACTACTGCGGTATGAGAGGAATCAATCTTCTTGCTGACGTAACCAACTACATTATGCTTGAAATCGGTCAGCCCACTCACGCTTTTGCAGGCAGTGCTATTGATAATATCGTTGTTACAACTCCCAAAGAAAAGACAAAGTTCACAACACTTGACGGAATCGAAAGAGATATCGACGAAGAAACCCTTATGATTTGCAACGGCGAAACTCCCGTCGGCATCGCAGGCATTATGGGCGGTCTTGAATCCGAAATCGAAAACGACACAGGCTCGGTTGTGCTTGAATCGGCAAACTTTGACGGCGTAAGCATCAGAAAATCATCTTCAAGACTCGGCCACAGAACCGATGCAAGTGCAAGATACGAAAAGATGCTCGACCCCGAGCTTACAATGGATGCAGTCGGCAGATTCGTAAAGCTTGTCAAGGATATTGACAGCGGTGCAAGAGTTGCATCAAAGGTTACCGACAAGTATGTGAAGAAATACCCCGAAATCACACTTTCGTTTAATAAGAAGTATGTTGACCGCTACACAGGTATTGACATCAGCGATGAGCAGATTAACAAGACCCTCACCGCTCTCGGCTTTGCCGTTGACTTCGCAAACGGTGAATATACCGTCAAGGTTCCTACCTGGAGAGCAACAAAGGATGTTACAATCAAAGCCGATATCATTGAAGAAATCACAAGAATCTACGGCTATGATAACTTCGAAATCACAACCACCAACAGCCCCTTGAAGCCCGTACCCAACGATTACGCACGTATGGAGGATAATGAAATCAAGGATATGCTCGTCAAGAAGTACGGCTTCCACGAGGTTCACTCCTACGTATGGTGCGACGGCAGAAAATTCAAAAAACTCGGTATTGAAGTCGAGGATAACGTAAAGGTTCTCAATATTGAAAATTCCGATAACGGTGTTCTTCGCAACTCGATGCTTCCCACTCTCCTTTCGATGGCTCAGGAAAACAAGGATTTTGCCGATAAATACGGAATCTTTGAAATCGGCAGAGTTGTTGACGGCGTCAAGGCTGACGGCACAAGCAACGAAAGAAAGCATCTCGGCGTTGTTCTTTATGACAAGAGCGGCAACGAAAAGGCTGTTTATCTCAAGGCTGTCGAAATCATCAACTGCCTCATCGGCACAATCAAGCAGAAGAAGGCTCAGTATAACAAAATCGCTCCCGAGCACGCATGGCAGCATCCCAAGAATACTGCTGAAATTCTCATTGACGGCAAGAAGGTCGGCGTTCTTTGCGCAATGCATCCCGCAAACAGAGCAAAGCTCGATAAAACTGCTTGTGCAGTCTGCTTCGAAATTGATATGAACGATTTCAGCTCAATTGATGCAGACGCAATCAAGTTCCGTGAACCCAGTTCACAGCAGGCAACCTGGTATGACCTTTCGCTCGTTCTCGCGGAAGGCACAAAGTATTCCGACATCGCATCTTGCTGGGAAGCTCTCAATCTCGCAGAGCTTGACAGCGTTAAGGTTATTGACACTTACGAAAACGAAAACATCAAGAGCATAACAATCCGTCTTGTTTTTGCATCGATGGAAAGAACTCTTGAAATGGAAGAAGTTCAGGGATGGATTGACTCGATTCTTGCAAATCTCGGCAAAATCGGCGTTACCATCAGAGCATAATTTTTTCGGGTTTGTAAACAATAATCATTAATTTTCGAAAAAACCTTGTATTATTTAAAAATGTGTTATATAATGAACTGTAACGGAGGTGACCGAAATGACTGATAAAACGATTAAATTTTCAATCAAAGACGAAAACGAAGCGGAGATGAAGAAAAATCTTCTCGCCGTTTATGAAGCTTTGAACGAAAAGGGTTATAACTCAATCAGCCAGATTGTCGGCTATATCCTCTCCGAGGACCCGACTTATATAACTACACACAATAACGCACGCAGCCTCGTCAGAAGGCTTGACAGAGACGAACTTCTTCAGGCAATGGTAAAGTGCTATCTCGGAATCAAATAATCTTGAAGGAGCGAAATAATGGCTAAGAAAAAGTTTCTTATGTATAAAGGCAAGCCGCTCGTCAGAAGCGGAAAGACCATATATTACGGCTATATGAGCGACCCCTACGTTGTTATAATGCAGATAACGAGCACCCGTGAAGTTAAGGGTGTTGAGGTTGCAGACAGAGTTGTTGTTCAGCTTGTAAACACCGATCCCGACGTAAGAATGAAGGATAAGATTGTTAAAAAGGCTGAGCGCAGAGGTCTTTACAGCGCAATGGATATCGGCTGTATCTGGCTTGAGAGAGAGCTCAAGGAAACTGCATAAAACACAGCAGACGCGTCACAATGATGCGTCTGCTTTTTCATTTTTTCTGAATATTCTCTTTGATAAAATTTATTTTTTAAAAATATTGCAAATTCCTGTTGAATTAATTTATATAAAATGTTACAATAAAATGAAAATTTATAATGAAAGGACAGTTCATTATGGAATACAAAATGATTCTCACTCCCGAAGAGCAGGATATACTTAACGGCTCCAAGGGTGAGGCAATGGCAAAGGTTATGAAAACCCTTGTTCTTTACGGCGAAGCATTCGGTGCAACAAAGATGGTTCCCGTTGAAAGCAAGATGGGTCACCTTGTTACAAGCTTTGGTCTTAAGGTTATGAAGCCCGTTTATGACCTTATGGATCAGCTTATCGCAGGCGGCGCACTTTCACAGCAGAAGTTCTCTGTTGACCCCAAGCCCCTTGACCCCAACGTTCCCGCAAACTTCCTCCAGAAGTTTATCTTCAATAAGTTTATGTACAGTATGCAGGACAGCTACGATGCTCAGCTCTCGAAGCTCGGTCTTATTGACAACAAGTCATACACCTGCACCTGCTATATGGACGAAGTAGGCAACGTTCCCAATAAGGGCGAGGTTCTTTCCTGGGCAGAATCATCGGCTGTTGTTTATGCAAACTCCGTTCTCGGCGCACGCTGCAACAGAAACTCCGGCATTATCGAGCTTTTCGGCTCAATCGCAGGCAGAGTACCTTACTTCGGACTCGTTACCGACGAAGGCAGAAAAGCAACCTGGATTGTTGAAGTTAAAACAACCAAGAAGCCCGAAGCGCAGATTCTCGGCTCCGCAATCGGTATGAAGGTTATGGAAGATGTTCCCTTCATCAAGGGTCTTGACCAGTGGATCGGTACAGAGCTTGACGGCGATACAAAGGCATATCTCAAGGACTTCGGTGCAGCAACCGCATCAAACGGCGCTGTCGGTCTTTATCACGTTGAAAACCTTACTCCCGAAGCTGTTGAATCAGGCGAAAGTCTCATCGCAGAGGGTGCACAGGTTTATGTTGTTGACGATGCCGAGCTTGCAAGAGTTCAGGCTAACTACCCCGTAATGTGGAAGGATAAGAACGCAAAGCCCAAGCTCTGCTTCGTAGGCTGCCCCCACCTTTCACACGCACAGCTTATCGAATGGACAGATAACGTTGCTGACGGTCTTAAGAAGAACGGTCTCAAGAAGGTTTCTGTTCCCACCGTATTCACCGCTGCTCCCGCAGTTGTTGAAGCCTTCAACAAGACTCCCTATGCCGCAAAGCTTAAGGAAACAGGCGTTATTCTCAGCGACATATGTCCGTTGATGTATATGAACAATCCTCTCTGCAAGAAGATGCCCGTTATCACAAACTCCAATAAGCTCAGAACATACACAACCTCTCGCTACTACAGAAGCGAAGAGATTCTTGACATAATCACAAAGGAGGCAAAGTAAGATGAAACAGTTCAAAGGACGTCCCGTTGTTGCAGGCAAGTGCACAGCTACAGCTCTTGTTTCTCACGGCGGTTTCAACACTCTCGCCTCTTTCCAGAACGCACTTCAGTTCGGCGATAAAACCGCAAAATGCGGCGATCAGAACAACAAGGACCTTTACGAGAAGCCTATGGTCGGAACAGCGCTCTGCCTTCCCCAGACCATCGGTTCAACAACAGGCGGTATGGTTCTCTACTGCGCAAATGTTATGAAGAGAAATCCCAAATGTATGCTTTTCTCGGAGCACATCGACTCACTTGCTTGTGCAGGTGCGGTTCTTGCAGCTGTATGGACTGACGAACCTATGGTAACAATCGACTGCCTCGGTCAGGAATTCCTTGACTACGTTAAGGACGGAATGACAATCACCGTTGCAGAAGACGGCACAGTTACAGTTGAATAATCAATACACATAAAAAATGGGGCTGTAAAAAACAGCCCCATTTTTTATTCGTGTGTAATCCAAAACTCACTGAACATAACGCCCATATAGGGTTCGCTGAATTCAAGATCAATGCATCCGTTTTCGATAACTTCCTTCGGAATTACATATGTTGCGGTTTCAAATCCGGGAGCAAGCATAATACGGTCGAATTCTTCGTCCCTTTCGCCGCCGAACTGAGTTCCGCAGTAAATCACCTGTCCGTTAGCGGTAATTTTGTGACCGCAGAGGGCGGGTATTTTTTTATCCGAATAGGTTATTTTCAGCTTGTAATCGCCGTCAAAATCAAGTCCGCCGACCTTGCATTTAAAAGTGAGGTTATCGTAGACCTTAAACATCGCCGTCGGCATTGCGCCCGTGTTAACATTCGGTCTGTCGCCCTGGAAGTTCATATAAATCTCGCCCGTCTGGGCAACTCCGCATTCTTCAAGTCCGTTGAGAGCAACAGAGAAATAGTATTCATCAGACCTTACTTTGTTGCGATTTATGATTTTGTTCATATAATCGGCGGGATTATCGGATTCCGCAGCGGCGTCAAGTCTGCCGAGAAGCCATTTTCTGTCGGTTACGGGAAGGTCGATTGTTTCAAGCACCGCTCCCCTCTCCCAGTTATCGGCGCAGTAGTTTTCAATATCACTCTGCAGACCGATAAGTTCAAACAGCTTTTGCGCAAGAGCAGAAATATCCGCTCTTTCTTTTTTATATCCGTCGCTGAAATCGGTCGAAAGAATATCTCTTGCGCCGTCAAGGTTGCCTGCCTTTATTTCTTTTTCGGCAAGCTTTATCAGGTCAAGCTCAAGCAGACGCCTGTGTCTGACAACCCAATCACACTTTGCTCGCATAAGAAGCTGAAGATATCTCCAGTTTTCCGCAAGGAACGGATACTGCGCACCGAGCATCTCAAAAGTTTCAAGAGTTCTGTCAATTGTCGGATTCTCTGCGGGATCGCATTGCCAGTTAAGCTCAAGCGAAAAAATTCCGTCCGCTATCATTTCGGGGTCTGCACCGTAGAAGAACAGTCTTGCATAGTCAAGCAGAGTTCTTCTCAAATCGCAGTCGGGGAAATAATCCATATCCGACCACACCGCCTTGTTGACATCATCCGTTACGCCCTCGGAATAGCTGACCGAACCGACAACATATCGGCGGGTAAGACGGTGAATCTGACGGTATTCGCGGGGTCTGGGGTTGGTGCATTCACGGCTGAGCCCCGTTGTGAGCGCAAAATGCCAGTCATCTCTGTCGAAATGCACAGGATATTCACAGCGCACGTTATGTGTAATGTCGGGGTATAACCTTATAGGATATTTTGCGGGTAATCTGCGACGCAGAACCTCAAGGTCGAAAGCGTGATTCGGGCCGTGAATAACGCCGTCAATTTCGTCGGGAAGCTTATCCATTTCTTCGATGAAGGTTTCTCCCCAGGTCGGAATCGAATGGGGTTTCTGCGCAGACGGCCACATCTGAGCATTGGGATGAATCTTCTTGAGAGCCTTTGAAATTTCCGTACATCTCAAAACAAATTCGTCTGCATCAAACTCTCCGGGGTCGCCTCCGGGAGGAAACACAACATTGAGTCTGGGTAAAGTTTCATATATTTTTTCTCGTCTTTCAACCGCCTGCTCAACGGTTTCGCCGTCATTGTTGGGATGCCACAGCGAAACATCAAGGTCAAATTCATCCGCCATTCGTGTTGCCTCAACAAGGAATTCTTCCTCGTCATATTTCATAAGGCGGTTTCTCTTTGACACACCCTTTTCATAAGGGATATGCTCAACCGTGTTTGAGCCGAAAAACATCAGGTCAAGATAACAGCGGCGGTAGTCCTCATAACTCCACGCATCATATGTATTCGGCGTTGTTCTGTAACCTATCTGATGGCCGCGGATTCGCTTATCGGGATTATATTCATCCGAAATATCTTCTGTTAAAACAGGTACGCCGCATACGGGAACAACCTTACGCAGGAACATACCGAAGCCGTAAATAAATCCTCTTATTCCGCTCGCATAAACCGTTACCGCACTTTCGCCGCAATGGATTCTGTAGCTGTCCTTGGATAAGGTTTCATCTGTTTCAAATATAAAATTAGCTTTTTCCGTGGTGTCAACGGTAACGGGATTTTTGCCCGTTCTTGTTTTTATCTCTTCGGAAAAAAGCTACGCCGCCTTTTTGGACGGCGGAGTTTCCGAGAATATGTTAAATTCTCTAAAATTAATCATTTTCATTCTCCGTATGATTTATTTCTGTCAAATCCTGCTTTTTCGCCTCAGCTCTTGCGTTTCTGTGCTCTTCAAGCTCAATGAGCATGCGCTCCTTTGTCTTTCCGTGAACATTGAAAAGAAGCAGTGCAATGCCGTAACCGAATCTTGCCACCGCAGGTGCAAGGCAAAAGATTCCCCAGATGCCCTTAAGCACCTTCGGGTCTTTGTGAGGAACGATGTTTCCGAAAACGTCCTGCTGCGGAGTGAACTTAATCCAGTCGAAAACCACGCCCGAAAGAAGAGCGTGAACGCTTGACGAAAGCTTGTTGACATAGCTTGAAACCGCGTTAACAATTCCTTCGTTGCGGATTCCGTTCTGCCATTCAAGATAGTCATACATATCGCCCTTGAGAAGCGGGTCACAGACGCCCATAATATGGTTGGGAAGTCCGCAGACTGTGAGTCCGACCGTAACGATAGCAAAGTCAAGCCAATAGTTGCCCGTCGGCTTGTATCCGATGAAATAAAGCAGAGTATACGCTGCGCCGCTGAAAATACCTGCGGATATCGCAGTTGTTCTGAGTCCGAATTTCTTGATTATCGAAGGAGCAACGGGTGTTATAACATAGTTGGGTATACCCGTGAAAAGACTACAGAGAAGGCGGTTTGAGAGTCTGCCCGTGCAGTTAAGCCAGAAGAAATCCTCCGATGCGCCGCCGACACCCTTGATTCCGCCGAAGAAATTCGAAAGAAGCAGCGCGGCAAGCGGACGGCAAGTTATAATTGACTTGGCGGCCTTGAAGAAGCCAACCTGATTCATTTCTTCCTTTGATGCAATAGAAACTCTTTCTTTCATAGTAAAGAATCCGTAAACCGCACCGAGAACCGCAATAATTACGAAGAAAACCGAAAATCCCGTATAGACCTGCGGCTGAGTGACCGCATTCTTCGTCACGCCGGGAACAAAGTCTACGAAAACGGGAACAAGCGACGGAAGCCAGGTAAACAGATTAACAAACTTCTGCGTTGCAATCAGCGTACTTCGTTCATTCGTGTTCGGAGTCATATTGTAGAGAAGAAGTTCCCAACCGCTCAGATACGAAAAGCCTATTCCGTAAATTATCGTTGTGACAAGTGCATAAGCAAAACGCTGACCCGATGTGAACGTACCGGGAATCATATAAAACAGTATTGACGCAATCGCCCAAAACGGCATTGGCAGAATCAGAAACGGGCGGAGTCTGCCCCAACGGGTTCTGAATCGGTCAATTACGACGCCCGAGATCGGGTCATCGAGCGCATCCCATACTGTTGAAATCGTACCAAGCAAGCCGTACTGCTTACCGGTGAGTCCGAGAAAGCTCATCATAAAATATTGCTTGGTCGAACCGATAAATGAGGTAAGGTTGTTGAGTCCGTATGAAGTTATGGCATATGCCGCTATTTCTCGAGGTCGGACATATCTTTTTTCTTCGTTTCGAACTTCAACCGCAGCATTTTCCGTGGCAGACATATTTTCTCCCCCTTTACAAGACAAAACGTCTCTTGTGTCATAATACCATATATTCATCCGCTCTGTCAATCTATATTAAAAAGTATATATAGTCCAAGTATATTTTATAAAATATAACCATATAATAATGCAGAACTCTGTTTACACCAACATTCAAATATGCGAACGAGCAAATCAAATTATTTTTTTCTGAAAATCACTTGACAAACGTTCAAAAGTGTGTATAATAGTTGAGTAGACATCGCGGAGTAGAGCAGTTGGTAGCTCGTCGGGCTCATAACCCGGAGGTCGCAGGTTCAAGTCCTGTCTCCGCAACCATAGTGAGTATTCATAACACAAGTGAATACTCACTTTTCTTTTTTGCATTTCCTCATAGTTAATTTAATATATTGTTATGTATCGAGCAGGTTTTGAGCCTGCTCTTTTTTGTTATGCCGTGAGATATTCTACGGCTACGCCTTGTCTTGCTTCAAGGACTACGTTTTCCTCTTTGACGGGATTTTCAATAACTCCGAAAAAGCGGTAGTGAATAATAATTCTTTGCGTTCTGTTTTTACCCTTACCTTCAGTGGAGTATACTTCAATTTTTTCAACCAGTTCGTTCAAAAGTGCCGGCGTAAGTGTTTCCATCTGCATAAACTTACGGACAGCCGTTGTAAACTGTTCTTTGCTTGTACGCAGATTTTCTGTTGCAGCAAGTTCATCACGGTATTGCTTGATTTTAACTTTCAGTTCATCTCGCTCTGCTTCATATTTCTGCGAGAGTTGCATAAAGCTTTCTTCATTTACAATCCC
>JAZSLR010000084.1:0-19350 GCA_045535475.1 Acutalibacteraceae bacterium
TGCTGAACACCTTCGCCGCTGACATCTCTCGTTATTGACGGATTTTCGCTCTTGCGTGCGATTTTATCAATCTCGTCAACGTAGATAATACCTCTTTCGGCACGTTCAATATCAAAATCGGCAGCCTGAATGATTCTGAGAAGAATGTTCTCAACATCCTCACCGACATAGCCTGCTTCCGTAAGAGTTGTTGCATCCGCAATCGCAAACGGAACGTCAAGAATCTTCGCAAGGGTCTGTGCAAGCATAGTTTTACCTACGCCCGTCGGTCCGAGAAGAAGAATATTACTCTTCTGGATTTCAACATCGGTTTCACCCTTGCTTCCGATACGTTTATAGTGATTATACACAGCAACACTGAGAGCAATCTTTGCGCTGTCCTGCCCGATAACATATTCATCAAGCATCGCCTTGATTTCCTGCGGCTTAGGCAGAGAACCGGTATCAAAATCGCTGTGATTATGAACGGGCTCCGACTCGATTATCGAACAACAGAGGTCAACGCACTCGTTGCAGATATATACATTGGGACCTGCGATAAGCTTCTCTACCTGGTCCTGCGTCTTGTAGCAGAACGAGCAGGAAACAAGCGGCTTTTCGCGTCTTTCGTCATCTCTGGGCATTATTTTTCTCCCTTATCTCTTGGAAATTACTTTATCAACAAGACCGTATTCCATAGCTTCCTGAGCTGTGAGATAGTTATCACGCTCGGTATCTCTTGCAATCTCTTCGATTGAGCGGCCGGTGTTTTCGGCAAGGATTCTGTTGAGCTTTTCTCTGGTCTTGAGAATATGGTCTGCAACAATCTTGATTTCGGTTGCCTGACCTCTTGCGCCGCCGAGAGGCTGATGAATCATAATTTCACTGTTGGGAAGAGCAAATCTCTTGCCCTTTGCACCTGATGAGAGCAGGAATGCACCCATCGAAGCAGCCATACCCATACAAATTGTTGAAACATCACACTTGATATACTGCATTGTGTCATAAATTGCCATACCTGCAGTTACGGAGCCGCCGGGGCTGTTGATGTAAAGGCTGATATCCTTATCGGGATCCTGACCCTCAAGATAGAGGAGCTGTGCAACAATAAGGCTTGCGGTTGCGTCGTTGACCTCGTCGGAGAGAACAATAATTCTGTCATTCAGAAGGCGTGAAAAAATATCGTATGAACGCTCGCCTCTGTTTGTCTGCTCGATAACATAAGGTACTAATGCCATTTAAAATCAATCCTTTCTCCGCAATAAACAATGGTTTTTTAGAATGAACAAACCGGTTTTTACACCGGTTTGTTTTGCTCATATTTAAGTATAGTTAATTTCCGGAAGAATTATTCAGCAGCTTCTTCCTTCTTCTCTGCAGCCTTCTTGGTTGTCTTCTTTGCTGCGGGCTTCTTTGCGGGCTTTGCTTCTTCAGCTTCGCCTTCTGCTGCTTCCTTCTTCTTTGTTGTCTTCTTTGCTGCGGGCTTCTTTGCCTTTGCAGAATCGATTACAAGCTTGATTGCCTGCTGTCTTGCAATTTCTGCTGCAACTGTTGCTTCGGGAACAAGTTCCTTAATCTTTTCAACGTCGAGATTATACATCTCTGACATCTTTGTGAATTCTTCAGCGATAGCTTCGTCTGTTGCCTTAAGACCTTCAAGCTCGATGATCTTTTCAACTGCAAGCTCAATCTTAACGTCTGCAACTGCACGCTCTCTCATCTGGCTTTCGAAGATTGCCTTGTCCATACCCATATACATAAGGTATGTGTCAAGGTCGATGCCCTGCTGACCGATTCTCTGTGCAAATGAATCAACATTTTCCTTAGCCTTGTTGTCATACATACACTCAGGGATTTCGCCCTCAACGTTTTCAACAAGAGCTTCGATAACTGCATCTTCGAATGCATTCTGAGCGCTCTCCTGCTTTCTCTTGAGCATATCATCCTCGATGCCCTTCTTGAGCTCTGCAACTGTTTCGTATTCGCCCATATCCTTAGCGAATTCGTCATCAAGCTCGGGAAGCTCCTTAACCTTGATTTCGTGAAGCTTAATCTTGAAAACAGCATCCTTTGAAGCAAGCTCGGGAGCATACTCTGCGGGGAAGGTAACGTTCACATCGAACTCTTCGCCGATTGAGTGGCCGATAATCTGATCTTCAAAGCCGGGGATGAATGAACCTGAGCCGATTGTAAGCTCATATTTTTCTGCCTTGCCACCGTCGAATGCAACGCCGTCAACAAAGCCTTCAAAATCGATAACTGTGATATCGCCGCTCTGAGCCGCTCTGTCGTCAACATTAACGATTCTTGCGCCTCTGTCGAGCATATGCTCGATTTCGTGGTCGATTTCTTCCTTGGTAACCTTAACGTCTGCCTTTTCAGCAGTAAGACCCTTGTAAGCCTTAAGAGTGATTTCAGGCTTGACTGTTACGTTGAAGGACATAACAACGCCTTCTTCTTTGCTCATTGTCTTAACGTCGAAATCCTTGGGTGAATCAACGGGAACGATGCCTGCTTCTTCGTATGCAGCCTGAACTGCATCGGGGAATACGATATCAAGAGCGTCCTCGAAGAAAACTTCCTGACCGTAAAGCTTCTCAATCATCATAAGAGGAGCCTTGCCCTTACGGAAGCCGGGAATCTGGATTGACTTTCTCTGCTTGAGATAAGCCTGCTGGATTGCAGCTCTGAAATCTTCTGCCGCAATAGCGATTTCAACCGAATAAACATTGGTTTCTGTTTTGTTTGCTGATACTAAGCTCATTTGAATTCCTCCAATTGTTCTTTTAACGTTAAGATTATAGCAAATATGCTTTAAAATTTCTATATATATTTGTATATATTTATAAATTCTTATTTTCAGTTAATTTTTCCGTATTTTTCCGCTTTCTTTTGTATATATTGACAACAAATCAATACACAAGAGCAGGGCAAAACTGCAAAAAGTCGCTTGAAATAAGCGAAAAACGGATTCCGTCGCTTTCTCCGATGAACGCGCCTGCGTGAGAATACGAATGAAGATGGCCGTAATAACAGCGGGTGATTTTTTCCTCAACAAGCACATTATAGATTTCATCGCACTTCTGCGTGATGTTGACGGGAGGATAGTGAAGGAAAACAACGGGTTCAAGCCCCGTTTCCTTTGCCGCGGCAATCGAGGCACGGAGTCTGCCCGCTTCGCGGAGAACAACCTTTTTATCCGCATCGCTTTCGGCATCAAAAAACCATCCTCTTGTACCGCAGATTGCAAATCCTTCCGCCGTGTAAGTATTGTTATGAAGAATGTTGAGAGTGCTTAATGAATGTTTTGCAAAAAACTCATCCGCTTTTTTCTTTGTTGCCCACCAATAATCGTGATTGCCCTTGAGAATTATTTTTCTTCCCGGCAAAGAATCCAGAAATTTAAAATCCTCAAGTCCCTGCTCAAGATTCATACACCAGGATATGTCGCCTGCTATAACAACGGTGTCGTCGGGTCTGATGAGTCTTCGCCAATTGGTTTCAAGGCGCTTCTCATAGTCGCTCCAGCCGCCGAAAATATTCATCGACTTGCCCGTAGCGAGCGAAAGATGCGTATCTCCGATTGCAAAAAGAGCCATAGACATATCCTTTCCAAAAATAATTGCGGGTTTGCTTCACATAATACTGATACGGAGTTCTTCCGATAAAAACCGAAAGGAGAAATAACGATGGATAAAGAAATCGGCGCAATCACCTGTTTTGCGAAAAACTGCGTTTACCACAAGGGCAACACAGCCTGCACCGCAGGCACAATCGAGGTTGGCAATTCAACTGCCTGCAAGTGCGGCGAAACACAGTGCTCAACCTTCAAGCTTAATGAAAATGCTGTCGGCGAAGCACGCGGATGCTGCGATTAACAGTCGATGACTGTTGAGAAAGGATGCTGAATGGCGTTTTCTTCGATCGAAGGCGTACAAAGGTACGTCGATGGGAGAAAAAACGTCAAATAAACGAAATTATTTTATCAATCCTCCGTCTTTGGGCTTTGCCAGAATCCCCCCTTTTTCAAAGGAGGCAATCGGGAATTGTCACATTATCTTTTCGTTTATGTTTCAGCGACTTTATTGACAGTCAGATTCCAAGCATATTAAATACTACGCCATCCATGCTGTCCTTTGAACAGCAGCCGTCAAATCTTACTGCCTTGTTGCGGAGATTTGCAAGCTGTTCGGGGCAGCATTTCCCCGTTACCTCTGCAAGACGCTCAACCATTTCGAATTCGTCAAGACCGTCGTTCTTGCCGTCAACCGCTTCAAGAACGGCTGCGCTGAACTTGAACGGACTTGCGGTTGATGCGATAACAGCGGGAGTTGCATCGCCTGTCTGCTCTTTATAGTCATAGTATACCTTGACTGCAACTGCGGTATGAGTATCGCAAAGATAGTTTTTATCCTTGAAAATCTTTGCAATTGTCGCCTTTGTTTCGTCATCGTCGCAGCAGCCTGCGGCAAAGAGCGACTTGATTGCTTCAAGAGTAGCGGCATCAACCTCATATTTGCCGTCTGCGGAAAGCTGCTTCATCCAGGCGGTAACGTTTTCGCTGCCTGCAACAGAATAAAGAAGTCTTTCAAGGTTTGATGAAATAAGAATATCCATTGAAGGAGAAATAGTTGTGAAGAATTCGCGGTTTCTGTTATAAACACCGGTTGTGAGGAACTCGGTGAGAACGGAGTTGCTGTTTGATGCACAGATGAGCTTCTTTACAGGAAGACCCATTTCCTTTGCATAGTAAGCGGCAAGGATGTTGCCGAAGTTACCGGTAGGAACAACAACGTTGATTTCATCGCCTGCATTGATTTCACCGCTTGCAACAAGGTCGCAGTAAGCGGAGAAATAATAGACAATCTGAGGACAGAGTCTGCCCCAGTTGATTGAATTTGCAGAGGAGAATGCCATTGAATTCTCCGCGAGCTTTTCGCCGATTGCCTTATCGGTAAAGATTCTCTTTACACCGCTCTGCGCATCGTCGAAGTTACCCTCAATTGCACAAACCGCAACGTTTGCACCTTCCTGAGTGCACATCTGAAGCTTCTGCATAGGGCTTACGCCGTCGCTGGGATAGAAAACAAGAATCTGAGTATTTTCAACGTCCTTGAAGCCTTCAAGTGCAGCCTTGCCGGTGTCGCCCGAGGTTGCAACAAGAATAACGATTTTCGTGCCGGGTGCTGCCTTACCGCTTGAAACGGTGAGGAGTCTGGGAAGAATCTGAAGTGCCATATCCTTGAAAGCACAGGTAGGACCCTTGAAAAGCTCAAGAATGTGAACTCCGTCTTCAATTTTTGCAAGAGGAGCAACCTTTGCATCGGAGAATCCGGTTTCGTATGCACCTCTTACGCACGAATCAACCTCAGTTTCGCTGAAGTCGGTGAGAAACAGAGAAAGAATTGACTTTGCTCTGCCGATATAATCAAGACCTGCAAGTCTTTTGATTTCATCAAGCGAAACGGCGGGAAGATTTTCCGGAACGAAAAGTCCGCCTTCGGATGAAATACCCTTGGTGATAGCCTGCGAAGCTGTAACCTTGACCGCAGTATCTCTTGTGCTTACATAATTCATTTTCATCATCCTTTTCGGAAAATAATTCATAATATTATATCACAACATTTCAGCTTTGTAAAATGTTTTTGAAGAAGTTATACGCATTTTTATAAAAAATCTTCTCTGTAAGCTCTTCATTGAAGCCTTTTTTAAGAAAAAAAACCTTAAGGGCGGGCATTTTGTCAACGCCTGAAAGAGCAGGATTGATTTCACAGCCGTCAAAATCCGAGCCGATTGCAAGGACATCCTCTCCGCCAAGCTCAAGAATATGCGCCATATGTCTGAAAACCGCCTCGAAATCGTCATCACCCTCATCGCCGAGAAAGCTTTTGCAGAAATTGATTCCGATAAGTCCTCTGCACTCAATCAGCAATTTTATCTGCTCATCATCAAGATTGCGTCTGCACGAAAAGAACTTATCCTCGCTGTCTTTTCTCGTTCTATCAAGCACGGATTTACTGTTAGAATGCGATGCAATAACCCTCGTGCCGCTCGAAACCGCATCATAAAAACCCGCCGTATTAAGATGTGAAACATCAGCAACGATATTGAATCTTTCCATATCCTTGAGAAGCTGTTTCCCGAGCGGTTTAAGGCCCGAATTGCATCCGGACTGACATCCGTAACCAATCTCGTTTTCGCCGTTCCACGTCAAGGTTATAAGCTTTACACCGCAGTCGTATGCCCTCTGAATTCCGCCTTCGCAAGCAAACGGAGATGCTCCCTCGCAGGTCAGAATTGCAGCGCATTTTCCGCTTTCTTCAGCTTCTTTCAAATCCGCAAAGCCTTGACACAGCTTGATTTTTGTTTTGTTAAGCAATATCTCTTTTTTAAAATTCAAAAGAACCTTTTCAAAATACTCCTCGGCATCCTTGCCGCGAAGCTCGTCTGGAATCCAGATTGCAAAAAGTCTGCACTCATTGTCAAGGTGTTTGCCTTTACAAATATTGTAATGAAGGTCACCGTCATAAAGAGGTGTTTTGCGGTTGAAGCACTCCCCCGCCGTATCACAATGGAGGTCAAAAAGGTTCATTTTATCACCAACAATGTAATTATTTGAGGATTGTTTTTTATGACTGATGAGAAATGATGACGGATGGCGTTTTTATCGCCTGCAGGCGTATCAGGTATACGTCAAAGGCGAAAAAGCGACAAATAAACATATATTATTAACGGAGGGATGCAGACATCACGCCCTGCCTTAAATATGTTTATGTTCCGTCGCATTTATCACAGTCAGAAAGCGTTTTCAATATAGTTTATTCTGACTAACGCATCATTATCATCAACAAAAACTTCGCACACATCAAATCTTGTTGTTGCCATCATTTTTATATGCGCAAGAAAGCTTTTTGCCGCCATTTCAAGCCTTTGCCTTTTGCCCTCGTCAACCGCTTCCATAGGACTTATCTGAGTTTTTTTATTTCGGGTTTTGACCTCGACTATGCAGATAACACCGTTCTTCTGAGCAACAATATCAAGCTCGCCGAAACGGCAGACATAGTTTGCGTCAAGTATTTCATAGCCGTTATTTCTCAGATAACGTGCTGCGTAAACCTCGCCCCACACACCCGTTTTGTTTTTTATCATTTCTTATCACCAAAAAAGCTTTTGAGAAAACTCATACGGTGGCAGTCGGAAACTCCGTGCTCCGTAAGCATTTCATAATGAAGCTTTGTGCCGTATCCTTTATGCTGTGAAAATTTATACTGGGGATATTTTTCGTCAAGCTCAAGCATAAATCTGTCCCTGCTTACCTTTGCAAGAATTGATGCCGCGGCAATCGACGGGCTTTTAGCATCGCCCTTTACAACAGTTTCGCCGTCAATTTCAATCGGGGGCATACGGTTGCCGTCAATCAGAGCGTAATCCGCAGGCACATCAAGACCTTCAACTGCTTTTTTCATTGCGAGGTAAGTTGCCTGAAGAATGTTGATTTCGTCGATTATCTTCTCGTCAACGCTTGCAATGCTGTAACTGACAGCCTTTTCTTTTATAACATCAAAAAGAGCTTCTCTTTTCTTTTCGGAAATCTTTTTTGAGTCGTTGAGTCCTTCGATAACACAGTTTTCGGGCAGAATGACTGCCGCCGCAAAAACAGGACCCGCAAGAGGACCTCTGCCCGCCTCATCAACACCGCAAACCGCAGTATATCCTTTGCTTTTCGCATTTATTTCGTATTCAAAATCCATAATTGCCTCCTATTAAAAAACGGGACGACTATTCAGGTCGTCCCCTGTTTTTATTTATTTAAGAAACTGCTTATCAATAACTTCGTTCACGATATCATGAAGATACTGAAGGCTGAATGACGCGGTTTTGCTGAGTACTCCGTGCTTCGATGCAAGCTCCTCGGTGTAATCCTCAAGAGGATAAACTCTGATATTCGAAACACCGTGGCCGTAATGAGTAACAACGCCCGAGAAGGTTACATTTTCGATTGCGATTACGCCGGTTGTATTGTTTTTCACAATTTCAAAATTCAGTCTGCCGCCAAGCATTCTCGGACCTCTGTTCTGAGCAGAGATGAAGTTGCCGAGTGAATATGCAACAAGAGTTCTTCTTCCGTCCGCACTGTTGATATATTCAACGGGCTGGATGACATGAGGATGATGGCCGATAATAACATCCGCACCCCACGATGCCAATTTTTCAGCAAGCTGACGCTGGCCGTCGGTCGGCTCGTGAGTATACTCATTGCCCCAGTGAGCATTGACAATAACAACATCTGCCTGCTGCTTCGCCTGAGCAATTCTCTGCTGAATACGTGATTCCTCCGCCGCACGGACAAGGATAACCTCGCTGTCGCTCGGAAGCGAAAGTCCGTTTGTGAGCTCGGTAAAACCGAGATATGCAATCTTTACGCCGTTGACCTCATTCATAGGAAGGTCAGCATAATCATCGCTGTTGAGATATGCACCGGTTGTTACCGCGTCTTTTTCTTTCCAATAATTTATGGTTGAAATAAGTCCTTTTTCGCCGCAGTCAAGCGAATGATTGGTTGCAATATTAAAAACGTCAAATCCGATTTCGAGCATTTCTTCACCAACCTCAACGGGTGAATTGAACATCGGATAGCTCGAAACATTATGCTCGGTTGAAATTATCGTTTCCTGATTGAGAATGGCAACATCGGGCTCTTCAATAAGATGAGCTATGCGCTCATATGCATCGGTGAAATCATAACCCGTGCTGCTTCTTGCCTTTGCCTGCTCGTAGACTGTATCGTGGATAAGATTATCGCCTACCGCAACAAAGCTTACGCGCGAGAAAAGCTCCTGCTGAGTTGTGGGCGGAGTTTCCTGCACATCGGATGTTACATCGGGCACGGTTGCGCTGACGGGGGCACGGTCAATATCACGTGTGAAGAACATAACCGTGAGCGCAATGATATCAAGCACGATTATAGCGGCAAGAAATATCAGCATTTTCTTTTTCACTTTATCACCCTCCGATACTTATTAATCAAGAGTCAGCTTACCTAACTTTCCGCTTCGGTATTCATCAAGCAGCATAACCGCCGCACGCTCGGTGTCGGTTTCTCCGCCTTTTATTAGCATTCCTCTTTTTGCGCCTATGAGCTCAAGCAGCTCATAAGGCTCAAGGTTATCGAAATCCTTTATTTTATATCTTTCTTCCAAACGGTCGGGATAATTCTTCTGAAGAACGACAAGAAGCCTTACCGCAATCTCCTGACTGTCAAGAATCTCATCCTTGACAGAGCCGATAAAAGCCAGCTTGAAGCCGACTTCTTTATCTTCAAATTTGGGCCAGAGCACGCCCGGAGTATCAAGAAGCTCGATTCCCGAGCCGATTGCAAACCACTGGTTGCTCCTTGTTACACCCGGTTTGTCAGCAACCTTTGCACGGTTTTTGCCTGCCATACGGTTGATGAACGACGATTTACCCGTGTTGGGAATGCCGACAACCATAACACGCAGGGACTTGCCCGCCATACCCTTTTCGGTGTTTGCCTTTATTTTTTCTTTCAGCACTTCCCTTACGGCGGGTTGGAATTTATCGAGGCCCTTTCCGCTTCTGCAGTCAACGGGCAGAGCGGTTATTCCTTTTTCGGCAAGCTCTTTTATTTTTCTCGCCGTTGCGCCCGGGTCAGCAAGGTCGCATTTATTGAGCAGAACTATCCTCGGTTTTGAGCCGATGATTTCGTCAAGCTCGGGGTTGCGGCTGCTCTCGGGGATTCTTGCATCAACGATTTCACAAACCGCATCAACAAGCGAAAGACTTTCTTTTATCAGTCTTCTGGTTTTCGCCACATGGCCGGGAAACCATTGGACTACCATATTCTCATTCATAATTTATCCTATCTTAAACTGACCGAAAGGCATTATTCTGAAAAGTGCCTTTCCGAGTATATATTCTTCTCTTATAAGACCGACTCTGTTATCACGGCTGTCGGTTGAGTGGTTTCTGTTGTCTCCCATAACAAAAACGTATCCCTCGGGCACGGTCACGGGAGCATAGAAATCTTCTCTGTCACGGGTCGGCTCGTTTATATAAGGCTCATCGAGAGCAACACCGTCAACATAAACAATGCTCTTTTCGAAGTCAATATCAACAGTCTGACCGCTTGTTGCAATAACCCTCTTTATCAGAACATCTTCAACTGCAGGCGATTTGCTCGGCTGACAGGTAACAACAATATCTCCGTTTTCGGGTTCATAATGGAATGCCGAAAGGATTATTCTGTCAAAATTATTGAGCGTAGGGTACATTGAATTGCCCGAAACACCGACCGTTCTGAAAATAAAAATAAAAGCAATTGCTACGGCAACCACGGCAGTTGCAATGACCGATACCATTTCATAAACTCCGGAAAACGGCTTTTTTTCAGAAGTTTTTTTCTTTTCTGCTTCGCTCATACTTCTGCCTCCTTATCAATCAAATTCTTTGTAAATATTCCAATCTTCGATGGGACGAATTCTTATCAGAGCCTTGCCGAGAACGTATCTTTCGTCAATAAGACCGATTTCGCTCGAACGGCTGTCGACGGAATCGTTTCTGTTATCACCCATAACGAAAAGCTTGCCTTCGTCAACAGTCAAAGGAAACTGCACATCATAGCTGAGCACCGTGGGTTCAAGAATATAAGGCTCGTCAAGCTTCACACCGTTAACATAAACCTCGCTCTTGCGGAAATCAATGTTAACCGTATCTCCGCCGACTGCAATAACACGCTTGATTATCGGCACATTACGTCTCCACGGTTGGTTGATGATAACGATATCACCGTACTCAAAATTGGTTACGGCGCCTGCAACAGCAACCATATCCTTGTCGTGAAGTGTCGGCTTCATTGAGCCGCCGTCAACCCCGACCGCTCTGAACAAAAGCGCAAAAATGAGGAAAACAACCAGCGTTGCGCCCTTGACAGAATCCGTCACATCAAAAAGAAACGATACTATCGGCGACGGCTTTTCTTCAGCTTTGCCTGCATCCGGATTGAATTCAATCCAGAATTCTTCTATTCGGCGCATAAGCGTTCTCCTTTCCTCATTTGTAAAAAAGATGTAATTAATTAATAGAAGTTAAGAATAAAGGTGTAACAACCGAAAAATTGTTACACCCTCAAGCTTTTTATCTGATCTGTTCCTTAACCTTAGCAGCCTTACCGACTCTGTCTCTGAGGTAGTAGAGCTTGCTTCTGCGAACACGACCGTGTCTTACTGTTTCAACCTTTGCAACGTTGGGAGAATGAACGGGGAATACTCTTTCAACGCCTACGCCGTATGATACGCGGCGAACGGTGAAGGTTTCAGAAACGCCTGAACCCTTGCGAGCGATAACAGTACCTTCGAAAAGCTGAATTCTTTCTTTGTCACCTTCGCGAATCTTAACGTGAACCTTAACGGTGTCACCTACTTCGATTGCGGGTACTTCGGATTTGATTGAATCCTGTGCGATAAGTTTGAGTGCATCCATTGTAAATTTCCTCCGATTTTTTCAGAAGTTCGTATCTGCCTTTAGCAAAAAGAGGAACGTCCTTTTTAATGTTATTGGCATTAAATCTCGTCTTTGAGCGCAATTACTCTAATGACGGCACAAATGCGAGTAATATAATATCATAAGAAAACGAAGAATGCAAGTGTTTTTTTGCTTATTTCAAATATTTTTAACATTTTGAGTGTTATGCACCAAAACACCTGCGTTTTTTATCGTTCAATCATTCAAAAATGCTCAAATCGCTGCGCAAAAGCTTTGTTCTGACAATATTTCTGTCCGTTTCTCCTGCAGAAAGCTCGGAAATAAGCGCGTTGATAAGCAGCTCCGCATTGAGGTTAACAGTATTGCCGGCGGCAAGAATTGTTTTCACGAAAACTCTGTTTTCTTCTGCCGAAATATCAAATTTACGGACAAGCTCGCAGAGATTGACGGTCTTTATGCCCTTCTTGCTTCTCTTTTCCGCGTTGAGCACTCCGCCCTCGATTATTTTTGCCGCACCGACGGAAAACGATTCCGCTTCGTCTGAATTATCAAACCACAAATCAATTTCGTATTCCGCCGCATCAATCTCATTCGGCTTATGCTCAGGCTTTGCAACATCAACAATTTCAATTCCCTCGGGCATAACCGAATTGAGTCCTTTTTTGATTTCGGCAAAAGACATTTCGCCCTCGATTCTGATATCAAGAGGCTCTCTCATACCTGCCTGACCGAGCGGAAGCGGCATCAGAAACGTCATATACGGATGGGGATTGAAACCCTCCGTATACCAAAGCGGAATATCCGCACGTCTTACAGCACGGGTCATACAGCGGTTCATATCGAGATGTGAAATATAGACGGCAAGTCCGTCTTTTTTAAACCACAGTCTTACCGGTTTCATCGCACACACCTCCGTTGAGTCTGTTTGCACCGCATCCCGCACACTTTTCGCGGCAGCTTGCGGTGGTTTCACCCTTATGAGCCTTGACATTTTCGTTCATAAGGAATTTTTTGGTAACTCCGTAGTCCATATGATCCCACGGAAGAATTTCATCATATTCGCGGCGCCTTGCAGTATAGAAATACGGGTCAATTCCGTTTTCCTTAAAGCTTTCTTCCCACACATCGGGTTTGAGGCATTCTGCCCAACCGTCGAACTTACAGCCTTTTTTCCATGCGGTTTCGATAACGTCGGAAAGACGTCTGTCGCCTCTTGCAAAAACGCCTTCAAGGAAGCTTGTCCACGGCACGTGCCTTGAAACCGTGACCTTCCTTGTCTTAACGCAGGAAATAAGATAATTCTGCTTGTCGATGAGCACATCGGGTTTATCCTGCGGCTCCCATTGGAATGGTGTGAAGGGTTTCGGCACAAGCGATGCAACACTGATGCTTACATTCACGCCCTTACCCTTGGGTTTATCGGGATTCTTATAGAATTCGTCAACAACCGCTTGTGCAAGGTTTGCAATGCCCTCGATATCTTCTTCGGTTTCCGTGGGCAGACCAATCATAAAGTAAAGTTTAACGGCAGTCCATCCGCCCGCAAACGCCTGAGCAGCGGTGGTAAGCACTTCTTCTTCGGTTATGTTTTTATTGATAACGTCACGCAGACGCTGTGTGCCCGCTTCGGGTGCAAAAGTAAGTCCGCTTCGTCTTACAGCATTAAGCTGCTCCATAAGCTCCTTCGGGAAATTGTCCGCACGCAGAGATGGCAGAGCAATATTGATTTTCTGCTCGATGGTCCACGGAAGCATATTTGTTATAAGCTTTTCAAGTCCCTTGTAGTCACTTGTACTGAGCGAGCAAAGCGAAATTTCATCATAGCCCGTGCTTTCGCAGATTGCCTTGCACTGTGCTTCAACCGTTTCGGGAGATTTTTTACGCAGGGGTCTGTTGAGGAATCCCGCCTGGCAGAAGCGGCAACCTCTGATACATCCTCTGAAAATTTCAACGGTTGTTCTGTCGTGCACAACCTCAAGAAACGGAACAACAAATTCCGTCGGCGAAAACATACTGTCGAGGTCGGCAACGTTACGCTTTTCAACCTTTTCGGGCGCGCCGCAGGTCGGAGTAACCGCTTTCACGGTGTTATCTTCGTTATATTCAACTTCATAAAGCGAGGGAACATAAACGCCCTTTATCTGTGCGGCGGCAGCAAGAAATTCCTGCTTCGTTGCACCCTTCGCCTTATATTCCTTAAGCAAATCGATAAGCTCATTTGTGACCTCTTCGCCGTCACCGGGAAGGGTGATATCAAAAAATTCGGCAATCGGCTCGGCATTGCATACGCACGCACCGCCCGCAATGACAATCGGAGTCAGCGCCGTTCTGTCCTTCGCTCTTACGGGCAGACCCGCAAGGTCGAGCATATTGAGCACGTTGGTATAGCTCAGCTCATACTGCATTGTGAAGCCGAGGATATCGAAATTCTTTATTGCATCGCCGCTTTCAAGACCGTAAAGCGGAATATTATTCTCACGCAAAACCTGCTCCATATCGGTCCACGGAGCAAAAACACGCTCGCACCACGCATCTTCTCTTGCGTTGACGAGAGAATAGAGAATCTTCATTCCGAGATGGGACATACCGATTTCGTAGGTATCGGGGAAGCAGAACGCATAGCGGATATCAACCGAATTTTTATCCTTGACGATGCTGTTAAGCTCGCCGCCCGTATATCTGCCCGGCTTCTGCACCTTGAGCAAAAATCTTTCAAGTTCCTTGGGATACATAGACTTTCTCCTGTTCAAAAATCATATAGAATATATGATATCACAGATTTATTAAAAAATCAATAACGGGACGGCACAGATGCCGCCCCTTACCTCATTTTAAAAATTACCCACGCAAGATATGCCGCAACTGCGGCGAGGGTAAAATTTCCGTTTATAAAAATCATTGCAACTCCCGTGACTGCCACAGGAATAATTACAAAACACGAAACAAAAAAACAGATTTTTTCCGCTTTTTCTTCATCGGTTATAAAAGCAAGAAAGCTCGAAAGAATGTTTCCGCCGTCAAGCGGACGGCACGGCAAAAGATTGAATATCCCCACACAAAAACTGATTGCCGCCGCGGTTTTCATTCCCGTATGAACCGATGCAAGCGGAAGCATAAATGCCGAAAACACAAAATTCATAACCGGGCCTGCCGCATAAACAGCCATTTCCTCCGCCGCCGTCAAGGATGAACGACGGCTCCGCTCAAGCTTTATCCCGTAAAAAGAAAGCTCAACGGATTCGGGCTTTTCGCCGAGAATAACAAGGCAGATTATGTGCCCGACCTCGTGAATAACACAACAAAAAAGAGCAACGGCGCACGTTCCGCTTCCGTCAAGAATCAGCATAAGCGTTATGACAGCCGCAAACGAAACATTGATTTTTAAAGCGGTTTTACCGAGATTAAGCTTCATCGGCGTTTTCCGGATAGAGAAGCTTTTCAGGGTCAACTCTCACACCGTTTATCCTTATTTCAAAATGCAGATGCGGTCCCGTTGACCATCCCGTTGACCCGACAAGACCGATGGTTTCTCCCTGACGGATAACGGCGTTTTCCTCAACATAAATTTCTGAAAGATGGCAGTAATAGGTTGCAAATCCGTCGGAATGCTCCATAAGAACATATTTACCCCACACATCGCTCTCCCCCGTTTCCGCAACACGTCCGTAAAAAGCCGCCGATATCGGCGTACCCTCGGGCGCGGCAAGGTCAAGTCCGGTATGGAATCCGTAATTACCCGAAACGGGATTTGTTCTGTAGCCGAAGCGTGATGTAATCCGTGCGCCCTTGACGGGTATAACGGGAGCAACGCTGACATAATAAGGCGCAAACGATGTCCCCTTTACCGCCTCCTTGCTTTCTATATCTCCTCCTCCCGAGCCGTTGACTATCTCGCCGACTGCAACGGTTTCACCCGTTTCATCGCTTGTTACCTCAAACGAATCGAGCGTTATTTCCTTTGCCGATGATTCCGTTGCGACATTTGCCGAAAAAGCAGGTTCAACCGACTCTGACGGCTTAAACACATATTCCGCCGTATCCTTCAGCTGCTCAAGCATCTCACCCGCAGACATATCCTTCTGCATTATTTTCAGATAATCCTCTCTCATTGAAGCATACGCCGCAGGACTGACCTTCGAAACAAGAAAAACACCCGAAACAATCAAAACCGACAATGCACATTGCAGAAGAACAAGTCTCACAAGGTAATCGGTTTTTGTTTTGGGCACGGATTTCTTCGAAGTTTTTCTTTTGGGAGCATCCTCATCGGTAAATTTAAATCTGCTTCTGTACTCATCTCTCTCCGTGCGCTGCGACGGATATTCAAAATCGTTCATTTCAATTCCCCCGAAAAAAGTTTTCGGTTAAGTATATGAAACGGATAAAAAAATAATGACGGCTTTAAATCAAGCCGTCATATAAAAATCAAAGTTCCGCAATTATCTGCCAATAATCGAAGGAATAATATTTCGTCAGCTTTTCCTCTGCCGAAGCTACGCTGTCGAAATATTCCTTATTGAAATCACCCTCGGGGTCTGCATACATTCCCCACGCCGCCGCTTCGTTTACCGACGGAAAATATTTATCCCATAAAAGCTTACTGCCTTTTTTATCTCTGTTATAGTTGAGATATTTTGCGTCCTCGCGGATTCCGTCTCTCACTCTGACAAAATCGGCATTCAACTCTCTGCGTTCTTTTTCAGGGCACTGTCCCAGGGAATAATATTCAGCTCTGACAGCTATGCTCTGCAGAGTTGCAATATAATCCGACATACGCTTTGCAAGCTGTAAATCGGTCAGTTTTTCAAGCCTTATTTCCATATTACCATTCATCGCTTTCATCAATCAGAACGGCGTGAGCACATCTTATTCCGTCAACGGCGGCAGAAACGATTCCGCCTGCATAACCCGCACCCTCACCGCAGGGATAAAGTCCTCTGATATTTGCCTGATAAAGCTCATCGCGCAGAATTCTTACGGGTGCCGAAGAACGGGTTTCGGGAGCGGTCAGAACGCCGTCAGGAAGCGCAAAGCCGTTCAGACTTTTGTCCATTTTCACAATCGCCTGCGCCATAATATCCGTCACCTTTTCGGGCAGAACCTTGCGGATATCACCCGGGGTTACACCCGTGGCGCAGGTCGGTTTGACATAAGAAAGCTTTGTTGACGGAGTATTATTAAGGAAATCGCTGATGGTCTGGCAGGGTGCGCTGTAGTCACCGCCGCCAAGCTCAAAAGCGGTCTTTTCGATTTTTCTCTGAAGCTCGATGCCCGCAAGAGGATGGTCGCTTCCGAAATGCTCGGGTTCGATGCCGACAAGCAAAGCGGCATTCGAATTTTCACCGTCACGGGCGTATTCACTCATACCGTTGACAACGACGTGGCCTTCCTCCGATGCCGCGGCAACAACCGTTCCGCCGGGACACATACAGAAAGTATATGCACCTCTTCCGTGCTCGGGATGGCACGCAAGCTTATAGTTTGCCGCTCCGAGTGCGGGATGACCGGCAAACGAGCCGTACTGCGCTCTGTCAATCATCTCTCTGGGATGCTCGATGCGTACGCCTACGGAAAACGGCTTCTGCATTATCTTTATTCCTTTTTTATAGAGCATTTCAACGGTATCTCTCGCCGAATGACCGATGCAAAGCAGAAGAGTATCCGTTTCGATATCCTCTTCGCCGCCGTCGGGTCTTTTGCAGCTTATGCCCTGAACAACACCGTTTGCAATGATAATATCCGTCAGTTTCCAACCGAAACGCACTTCGCCGCCGAGAGAAATAATTTCTTCTCTGAACGCCTTGACAACCGCGCCGAGTCTGTCAGTACCGATATGAGGAGTTGAGGAATACGCAATCTCTTCGGGTGCGCCGTGAAGCACCAATTCCTCAACAACCTTACGGCAGAGGGGGTCTTTGATACCCGTGGTCAGCTTGCCGTCGGAAAAAGTTCCCGCACCGCCTTCGCCGAACTGAACGTTGCTTTCGGGGTTGAGCTTTCGTGTTGACCAGAATCCGTTTACATCTTTTGTTCTCGTGTCAACATCCGCACCGCGCTCAATAACAAGCGGTTTCAGCCCCGCTCTTGCAAGGATAAGCGCGCAAAAAAATCCTGCAGGTCCGAAGCCTGCAATAACAGGTCGGAGGGTGCTCGTTCTTCTGATTTCTGGCATTTCATATTTATACGCAACGCCCGTTTCGACTTTCGGATTCTTTGCGTGTGCAACCACGGCATTTTCATCCGAATCAACTTCTACGCTGACGTTATAAACGAAGAAAATGTTATCTTTTTTTCTTGAGTCAACCGCTTTTTTCGTAATTTGCAAAGACGTGATTTTATCCTCTTTGCATCTGAGAGCCTTTGCCGCCGCTCTCCTGAGTGCGGATTCATCGCTGTCAAGCGGAAGCTTTATTTCATTGATTTTTATCATTCTTATTCCTCACAAAATTAATCTTTGAGTTCGCCCGCAAGCATTCCCGATGCCCATGCCCACTGAAGATTGAAGCCGCCGCAGCCGCCGTCAACATCAATTATCTCGCCTGCAAAATACAGTCCCTTGCATTTCTTTGACTGCATCGTTTCGGGGCATATTTCATCTGTTTTTATTCCTCCCGATGTCACCTGAGCGTTCGCAAATCCTTTTGTTCCACTGATTTCAACGGGGAAATTTTTAATTTTTTCGGCAATGAGTTTAATCTCCTTGACATCCAGCTCTTCGATCTTTTTATCGCTTTTGTAAAGGCTGGCAGCTTTACAAATCGCAATTCCTACGGTTTTTGGGAGAAAACCTGTCAAAAGATTGTCCATTGTGCAGAAACCCTTTATTTTACAAAGGTTCTGGAGATACTCAACAATTTCATTATATGCCATTTTGGGCATATAATCGATAATTGTAAAGGGCTTTCGCTTTACATTGTCAATGTATTTCTGCGCTGCCGCCGCAAGCTCCATAGCCGCAATTCCCGACACTCCGTAATCTGTAAAAAGTATTTCTCCCTGCGTCTGAGCAAGAATTTTATCACCCTTGAGCCTGAGAACAACATCTCTGACCCTCATTCCCTTCATCGGCTTTGTGATTTCGGGTGAACCGCACAGCGGAACAAGCGCAGGAGCAAGGTTTGTTACTCCGTGCCCGAATTTTTTCGCAAGCGGATATCCGCTTCCGTCAGAGCCTTGCGACGGTGATGATTTTCCTCCGACGGCAAGGATTATTTTTTTGCATCTGTATTCGTTATTGACAACAAAATCTGCGCCGTTTTTCTTTATGTCGGTCACGGGAGTATCGCAGACAACATCAACGCCGAGCCTTTCAAGCTCAAAACGCAGAGCATCAACAACAGATGCCGCCGTGTTGCTTTCGGGATAAACCCTTCCGCACGAATCGGAATAGCAAATAAGACCCAGACTTTCAAAAAATCCGACGATTTTATCGGGCGTGTATTTATTCTGAGCATAGAGAGCAAAGCCCTTGCCGACGTAATCGTGCTCAAGAGCGTAAAGGTTTGTTATGTTGCATTTTCCGTTGCCGGTTGCAAGAAGCTTTTTTCCGATTCTCGGGAGCTTTTCAAGAACAGCAACTTTCTTTTCGGGATAAAGACGCTTTGCATTGATTGCCGCCGCGATTCCTGCCGAGCATCCGCCCACAACTATCAGGTCGTAGTTTTTCATTCCGATACATCCTAATAAAGATTAAGTCGGATCGTAGCCATGTCGTTCTGTGAGCCAAGGAGTTGAATACAAATTTTGTCTTCCTAAGACCGCTTGGCCTCCGACTTATAAAGACGCTTTGCATTGATTGCCGCCGCGATTCCTGCCGAGCATCCGCCCACAACTATCAGGTCGTAGTTTTTCATTCCGATACATCCTAAT
>JAZSLR010000057.1:0-26099 GCA_045535475.1 Acutalibacteraceae bacterium
ACTGTTACGTCTGCGCCCTTAACAACAGCTGTAAGGATTGTTGTTGAACCGGTGGGAACGGGAACACGCTGTGCAGCACCGATAAGCTTACCGTTGAGCTCGGGGATAACAAGACCGATAGCCTTAGCAGCACCTGTTGAGTTGGGAACGATGTTTGCAGCAGCAGCTCTTGCTCTTCTGAAGTCGCCCTTTCTGTGGGGACCGTCAAGAACCATCTGATCGCCTGTGTATGCATGAACAGTTGTCATGATACCGCTCTGGATGGGAGCATAGTCGTTGAGAGCCTTAGCCATGGGAGCAAGGCAGTTTGTTGTGCATGATGCAGCTGAGATGATTGTATCATCAGCTGTAAGAGTGCCTTCATTTACGCTGTAAACGATTGTGGGGAGGTCGTTGCCTGCGGGAGCAGAAATAACAACCTTCTTTGCACCTGCATCGATGTGAGCCTGGCTCTTAGCCTTTGAGGTGTAGAAACCTGTGCACTCAAGAACAACGTCAACGCCGATTTCGCCCCAGGGGAGTTCAGCAGCGTTAGCCTTTGCGTAGATCTTGATTTCTTTGCCGTCAACTGTGATGCTGTCTTCGCCTGCAACTACTGTATCAGCAAGAGCGTATCTGCCCTGAGCTGTGTCGTACTTGAGAAGGTGAGCGAGCATTGCGGGGTTTGTAAGGTCATTGATAGCAACGATTTCGTAACCTTCTGCACCGAACATCTGACGGAATGCAAGACGGCCGATACGACCGAAACCGTTAATTGCAACTTTAACTGCCATAGTGAGTTACCTCCAAAAATAATTTTTAATTTTTGACCGTATTTATTTTAAACATTTTCAATGAAATATGCAACAGTTTTTTGATTAATTTTTGAGTTTTTTGAAAGTTTTGGTAATGTGAACAAAAATATAAAAAACTTGGGCAAAAAGGGTGTAAATCTGCCGAATGTTTTTTGACTATTTATGGTATTTTCCGCCGCTTGAAATCATAAAAGCGCGGTAAATCTGCTCAAGCAGCATAACTCTTGCAAGCTGATGCGGGAAGGTCATCGGGCTCATTGAAAGCCTGAATTTTGCTCTGCTCTTAACCGCAGGGGCAAGACCGTGAGAGCCGCCGATAACAAAACACAGCGAGCCGAAACCGGAAACGGCGCATTTTTCAATTTCCTTTGAAAAACTTTCGGAGGACAATTCCTTGCCTTCAATGCAAAGTGCAAATACAGCGTCGCTGTTAGAAATTTTTGAAAGAATTCTTTCGCTCTCATCGGCAAGAGCGGCTTCGATCTGCGCTTCGTTCGGGTTTTCGGGAAGTCTTGCGGGGGTAAGCTCGGTTATTTTCAGCTTGCAGAATGCACCGAGTCTTTTTTCGTATTCGGCACACGCCGAGCGAAGATAGTCCTCTTTGAGCTTGCCGATGCATATTATGTTTATGTTAATCATATTTACCTCCGTATTCTATAAAGTTAACTGGAGTTGATAGTTTTGAATATGTTGAAAAACCGCCTTGTTATTCTTGCGGCGTGTGCTTTTGTTATAATCTGCGGACTTTTTGCTGTCGGATTTTCAGACGGCATCCAGGAGTCTGCTGTTGCCGAAGCGGAAGAAGTTACAACCGAAAAATACATAAAATGGGTGGATTTTTCCGTTCCTTACAATGCGTTATGCGATGCTATGGAGCTTGATGTTTCTACCTACGGCAGTGATAAGCACTTATCGTGGATTGACACACTTTCCTTTCTTTCCTGCAAGAACGGCGGAAACTGGAGCGGCTATAAACGCTCACAGCTTGATAAATTGGCTGAAGCGTTAAGCGGTGAAATGACCGTTGATGATCTGATGTCAACCAATAAATATTATGCATTTTATCAGGAAGCATACGGTGCCGTGCTGGGAGGTATGCTTGGGGAATATACAAAGGCATCGCCCGATGGGAACGGCGGAATAAAAATTATTGAAGGTTACGGTCTGAAAGCATATTCGCCGATTGCAGAAGGGTTCTGGTTCAGTCATTATGATGATTTCGGTGCATCCCGTTCATACGGTTACAAAAGAAGTCATCTCGGGAATGACCTGATGGGTTCGATAGGTACTCCGATTGTTGCAATTGAAGGCGGAACCGTTGAAGCGATTGGCTGGAACCGCTACGGCGGATGGCGGATTGCAATAAGGAGCTTTGACGGAAAACGCTCATATTATTATGCTCATTTAAGAAGAAACAGACCCTACAAAGAGGGTCTTGAAATCGGCACTGCCGTTAAGGCGGGCGAAGTAATCGGATATCTCGGGATGACGGGATATTCAGAGGAAGAGAATGTTAACGGAATGAAGGTTCCGCATCTTCATCTCGGGATGCAGTTGATATTCAATGAGGTTCAGAAAGAGGGGACAAACCAGATATGGATTGATATGTATGCTCTTGTTGAATTGCTCAATAAGAATAAATCCACGGTTGTAAAAGACGAGGAAACGGGCGAATATAAAAGAGTTTACGATGTTTTTGATGAATCATATCCCGAAGAAATGAGACATCTGACAACTGTCAACATTTCGCAAATCACAGAGCAATAACGGGATTGTTATTGCCTGCAACAGCAAGAAGATAATCAATATTTTCTTTTGCGCCCGCCATTGTCATAGCGGCATGGGTTGTTTCGTAAGCAAGATAAGGCAGGTTGTTCTCTTTGCTCAGGTGACCGAGAACGAAACGCGTTGTTCCGGATTCCATAAGTTTTACTGCGGCTTTTGCACAGTTTTCGTTTGAAAGATGGCCGTAGTTTGAAAGTATTCTCTGTTTGAGAAAATACGGATACGGGCCGTTCTGAAGCATACCGACATCATGGTTTGATTCAAGAAGGATAAGGTCGCTGCCGTATACAGAATCCATAATTTTTTCTGTTACCGTGCCTATATCCGTTGCAACCGAAAGCCTTTTACCGTCGGGGGTAACAATGCTGTAGCCCGTGCTTTCTCTGCTGTCGTGCGGAGTTCTGAAAGCACGCACGAACATTCCGCCTGCTTCGATTCCGCTGTCGGGAATAACATCGGTTTTGGTTTTTGATGTAACGGCACCAAGCTCTTCCATTCCTGCAAGAGTGCCTGCCGAGGAATATACCTTTATTCCGTAACGTTCGGCAAAAACCCTGATGCCTTTTATGTGGTCATTGTGCTCGTGGGTCACAAAAATTGCGGCAAGTGAAGACGGTGCAACGCCGATATCAGCAAGTGCCAGCTCTGTTCTTTTTGCGCTGACACCGATATCAATAAGAATTCCGCCCTGCGAACAGCCTATGTATGTGCAGTTGCCGTCGCTTGACGAAAAAAGAGAACAAAATTTTGCCATAAATAAATTTCCTTTAACAAAAATGGGCTGTTCATATCAGACAGCCCATTATCTATATACATTATATATTACGAAATTAGCCTACGTTGGTGAGCGCATTGGGGTCGGGGCAGTAGATGCGCTTGATATCGGCACCGATACCTTTGAATTTCTCAACAACATCTTCGTATCCTCTGTCGATATGAAGAATGTCCTCGATTTCGGTTGTGCCGCTTGCGGAAAGTCCTGCAATAATCATTGCGGCGCCTGCACGAAGGTCATCTGCTTTTACAGGTGCGCCCTTAAGCTGTTCAACACCCTGAACAACGGCAAGCTGACCGTCTGCCTTGATGTCGGCACCCATTCTGTTGAGCTGCTCTGTGTAACGGAAACGATTTGACCATACGCTTTCGGAAATGATGCTTGTTCCGTCTGCAAGAGCAAGAAGAACTGCCATCTGAGGCTGCATATCAGACGGGAAACCGGGGTGCGGCATAGTTTTGATGTTGCATTTATCGGGGCGTCTGTCAAGCGAAACTCTGACAGCGTCGTCAAATTCCTCAACCTCCGCACCGCATTCGATAAGCTTCTTTGAAATTGATTCAAGATGCTTGGGAATAACGTTCTTGATAAGGACATTGCCGTAGGTTGCGGCAGCGGCAACCATATATGTGCCTGCCTCAATCTGGTCGGGAATGATTGAATATGTGCAGCCGTGAAGCTGGTCAACACCTCTGATTTTGATAACGTCGGTTCCTGCGCCTCTGACATCGGCTCCCATTGAGTTAAGGAAGTTGGCAAGGTCAACAATGTGAGGTTCTTTTGCGGCGTTTTCGATAACGGTCAGTCCTTTTGCTTTTACTGCGGCAAGGAGAATATTGACCGTTGCACCTACAGATGCCATATCAAGATAAATCGGGCTTCCCGTGAGCTTGTCCGCTTTTGCATCGACGATTGCGTTGTCTTCAACAGAAACGGTTGCACCAAGAAGCTCAAAGCCTTTGATATGCTGGTCAATGGGTCGGGGACCGAGATAGCATCCGCCGGGCATCGAAACCTTTGCTCTTGAAAATCTGCCGAGAAGAGCACCGATAAAATAATATGATGCACGAAGGTGCTTTGTCATATCGTGAGAAATGACATATGAATTAACGTGACGGGAATCTATTTCAATTGTGCTTTTGTTGATAACTTTAATTTGTGCGCCGATCTGATTGAGAATCTTCATCATATAGCTGATATCGCTGATTGAGCAGGGAAGATTTTCAATAACACAAACATCCTGCGATAGAATTGCGGCAGGGATGATTGCAAGGGCAGCGTTCTTTGCACCGCTGATTTCAACCTCGCCGTGCAGGGGAGTGCCGCCGTTAATAACAAATTTTTCCAATGATTCTCCCTCTTTCGTTAGAAATTATATATAAAAGTAAGTTAAGCTCACAGATACAGAGATTATATCATCTTTTTTTATATTTGAAAAGAGTTTTAGCAAAAAAATATGTCACTTTTTTGTCAAAAATCTGTAATTTTTTCGTAGTTTTTTCGTTTTTATTACAAAAAACTCAAATTCCCTTTTGTGTACAGATATAGTATTGCGTTTTTTTGATTACATATATACAGTAAAAATTTTATGATGTAAAGTTAAAATGTACAAAAACAAAGAGCTTTTTTTGTCGTAAATCAACATTGGCTTTTTCAACAAAAATACTAATCGGCTTTGGATGTGAGTTTGGTGCGCTGCAACTTGTTTTGGCAATTATTAACAAACAGAAAGATGATAAACTGTTACATTCCCCCAAAAAAATGTTCTGTCCAAAAAATGTTACACAAACAGTTTTGACAGACAATATTTTTGAAAAATTTGTCTAAAAAGCATAAAAACAGAGCAGAATTCACAATAAATTCAAAATTTAATTGAAAAAAATCGAATATTTCTATTGCAAAAAAACTCTTTATTGTGTAAAATGTAGATGTCCCAATGGTCATTTTGTATAAATTCACAAAGATGTAAAACAAATCAGATGAGGGGTAATAATTATGTCAAACAGAATTTTCCAGGGTCTGGTCCATCAGATGAGAGATGCTGTCGGCAGAACTCTGGGCGTAATTGACGAAACAGGAACTATTATCGCGTGCAGTGAGCTCAGCAAAATCGGCGAGGTTATCTCAACGGCAAGTGATGTTTTCTCCGACAATGAGCTTCACTACATCAACGGCAACACCTTCTGCAACTTCGGTTCGCATATTCAGACCGAATATGCGGTTTTTGTTGAAGGCACCGATGAACTTGCAGGCAGATTTGCGGCTGTTTGCTGTGTTTCTCTTGAAAATCTCAAGCAGTACTATGAAGAGAAATTTGACAGAGGCAACTTCATCAAAAACGTTATACTTGACAATATTCTTCCCGGTGATATTTATATTAAGTCTAGAGAACTCAGATTCAACTCCGAAGCAACCAGAGTCGTTCTTCTTGTCAGAATAACCGACCATAACGATGCGGCCGTTTTTGATTCGGTTCAGAATCTTTTTCCCGATAAGAATAAGGACTTCGTTATTAATATCAATGAGCACGATATTGCTATTGTTAAGGAAGTAAAAAGTAACATAGAAACCAAAGATCTTGAAAAGCTTGCACGCTCAATCTCAGATTCATTGAGCACCGAGCTTTATACCCACGTGCTTGTCGGCATCGGCACAACCATCGAGGGCATTAAGGACCTTGCCCGCTCATTCAAGGAGGCTCAGATTGCTCTTGAAGTCGGTAAGGTTTTCGATACCGAAAAGACAATCGTCAGCTATGAAAACCTCGGCATTGCCCGTCTTATTTATCAGCTGCCCACAACCCTTTGTGATATGTTCCTCAGAGAAATATTCAAGAGAGGCTCAATTGACAGCCTTGACCACGAAACTCTGTTTACCATTCAGCGTTTCTTTGAAAACAACCTCAACGTTTCCGAAACATCAAGAAAACTTTTTGTTCACAGAAACACTCTTGTTTACAGACTTGAAAAAATCAAGAAGCTTACGGGCCTTGACCTGAGAGAGTTTGACGATGCAATCGTATTCAAAGTAGCTCTTATGGTTAAGAAATATCTTGATGCTAAGCCCGTCAAATACTAATTAATTTAAGGATTGATACTGTGATTCAATTTACCAATGTATCAAAAAAGTATGATAACGGCACTCATGCTTTAAAAGATATAAATCTTACCATTGATAAAGGCGAATTTGTTTTTGTTGTAGGTTCGTCAGGCGCGGGTAAGAGTACTTTCCTCAAGCTTATGATGAGGGAAGAGGTGCCTTCAACGGGAAGCATAGTTGTTGACGGTACCGATTTGACCAAAATCAAAAAGAGAGATATCCCGAAATTCCGCCGCAGACTCGGTATTGTTTTTCAGGATTTCAGACTCATTCCCAATATGACTGTTTTTGATAACGTTGCGTTTGCAATGCGCGTTATCGGAACAAAGGAAAAGAAAATTCGCAGAAGAGTTCCTTATGTGCTCAGCCTTATGGGTCTTAATGAAAAGGCAAGAAATTATCCTCAGGAGCTTTCCGGCGGCGAGCAGCAGAGAGTTGCTCTTGCAAGAGCTCTTGCAAACAATGCGGAAATTATTATTGCGGACGAGCCCACGGGTAATGTTGACCCTCAGATGAGCTATGAAATTGTTGAGCTGCTTATGCGTCTTAACGAAACAGGAACAACCGTTATTATGGTTACTCACGAGCATAGCCTTGTTCGTTGCTTTGATAAGAGAGTCATCATTCTTGACAAGGGTACCGTTGTATCCGACGGCGGCGCTCTTGTCAGAGAAGCTGCAACATCTCATATCAATGCAGTCAGCGAAATTTCAAACGAATATGTTGTTCCTCCCGAGGAGGATTATTCCGCCTATGCGCAGGATCGTCAGTCAACCGATTCACAGGAAGACAGCGAGCCTGTTGAGATTCAGGAGGATTTTAATGTGACGGGAGGCGAAGATTGATGGGTAACTTAGGATATCTGACCAAAGAAGGCTTCCGTAACCTTAAAGTCAACAAGCTTATGTCGGTTGCTTCGATAACCGTTCTTTTCAGCTGCCTTATGCTTATCGGCATTGCGTTTATGCTTCTTGTGAATATTGAAGCATTTATTACGGGAATCGAATCCGAAAACGTAATTATGGTTTATGCTGATATGGAAGCTTCCAACTATGAATATATAAAACTCGGCAATGATTTGCGTTCGATAGAGAATGTTGCATTTGTCGAGAATATCGATAAGGAAACCGCATACGAGGAAATTCTTTCGGAGCTTGATGAAGGACTCAGAGAATACCTCAGCGGTCTTAATGAAAATCCGCTTCCCGATGCCTACCGTGTAACGATAAGCAATATGGAAGGCTTCGAGGATGTTGTTAATCAGATAAAGCAGCTGAGCGGTATAGAGCGTGTTTATGAAAACAGCACGCTCGCAAGACAGCTTGAAGGAATCAGAAATTCCGTTACATATATAAGTATCGGTATGATTGCGCTTCTTCTTGTTGTTTCGCTCTTTATCATTTCGAATACAATTAAAGTAACAATGTTCAGCCGACGCCTTGAAATCAGCATTATGAAGAGTGTCGGTGCGACCAATTCATTTATACGCTGGCCGTTTATGATTGAAGGCATCATTATCGGTCTTATCGCCGGATTGCTGGCTTTTGCGGCGGTATGGGGAATTTATGAATTTGCTCTCGGCTCATTTACTGCCGTTCTTTCAGGATTCGGTACCGGAGATATCAGAGTAGAATTCATTGATTACGCACCGTATATAGCTGCAGCGTTTGTCGGCATCGGCGTGTTTACGGCTGTTTTCGGCAGCGCAACATCAATCAGAAAATATCTTAAGGAAAGGAAGTTTGTTGAGCTTGATGATTAAGAGAACCGGTTCAAAGAAAAAGTTTCTGTGTTTTCTGATGACCCTCGTCTGCATCATTTCGTCTTGCTTGCCTGTTGTTTATGCACAGGATGATAAGTCACTTGAAGAGCTGCAGAATCGATATGAGGAAATCGAGCAGGGCATCAAAGAAAACCAGGAAAAACTTGATGCGGTTGAGCAGGATATCAAAACCAACGAGCAGAAGCTTGATGAACTTAACAATCAGATTGCGGATATTGAAGAGCAGATTGATTTACTTGATGAAAGCATCGATATTCTTAACGGAGATATCGACGATCTGCAAGGCGATATAAATGTAACAACTAATGATATAACTGAAATCAATGTCCGGATTTCGGAAATTGAGGCACAGATGGTGTCAACCGAAACTCTTATGAAAGACACAAAAGAGCTTCTTCTTGCGAGAATCCGCGAAAACTATATGTCGGGCGGCAACGGTTCAACTCTTGAACTGCTTATGACGAGCGGTGATATCTCTTCGTTTTTTACAAGAAAAGAGCTTGTAACCCGTGTTTCCGAAAGAGATAATGAGCTTATTGCGGAGCTTTCGGAAAAGCTTGTTGTTTTATCGGAGCTTCAAAAAGAAAACGAAGCACAGAAATCGGAGCTTGAAAGCAAAAGAACTGAACTTGATACTCAGATGAATACGCTTACCGATAAGCAGGACAACCTTGAAAGCAGCCTGAATAATCAGAAGCAGAAAAAGAGTAACGTTACGGGCAAAAAAGATGAAGTGAAATATCTTCTCAAAGACCTTGATAAGGACAGCGATGCATACAAAGCTGCAATCAAGCGCCAGGAAAAAGAGCGTGCCGAACTTGAAGCGGAAATTGAAGCTGTAATCAAGAGTCAGGGTTCAACCGAAAACGATGTTCCCGATGAAGAGTTCAACAATGACGGTAATATGATTTGGCCGGTTCCCGGTTCAACAAGACTTACCGCAACATATCCTTCATACAGCGACGGAAGCCCTCACTGGGGTATCGATATTGTCAGAACGGATGTTACAACAAAGGGCTCGCCCTTCCGTGCCGCTCAGGGCGGTGAAGTAATCCTTGCAAAAAATGACGGAAACTGGAATTCGGGATTCGGCAATTATTGCATAATCGACCACGGTGACGGTAAACATACTTTATATGCACACGCTCAGAGGCTTCAGGTCAGCGTAGGCGATGTTGTTCAAAAGGGCGAGCAAATCGGATTGATAGGCGATACCGGCAACACAACCGGCCCGCATCTCCATTTTGAAGTAAGAATCAAAAAATCCGACGGTTCTGTCAGCAGAGTCAATCCGCTGAATTATGTTTCAAAGCCTTAAAAATTAAATTAAAAGAGGCGGCTCAATGTCGCCTTTTTTTATAAAAGAAAGGACGGCCGTTTATGAATAAAAAAATTTCACTCGGTCTGTGTATTTCATTAATAATAATTTCGATCACAGCGACCTTTGCTGTTACAATGGTGGTTTCAAAACAGATCTATAACGGAATTATAAGCGGTATTTCAAGTCGTTCTCAGACTTACGATTCGCTTGAAGAAATCAGCGGAATCATAAATGCATATTATTACGGTTCAGATGAAAAGAGCAACAAACTCAACGCATCGCTTGTTAACGGTTATGTTGAGAGCCTCGGTGATTCAAACAGCATTTATCTCAATGCATCGGATTATGCGGAGTATACCGCAATGCTGGAAGGCGGACTTACGGGCATCGGAGTTGAAACCGCATATGATTATCAGAAAGACAGCTTCATTATAACTCACGTTTATGAAGGCTCACCAGCCGAAAAAGCCGGACTTAAATCGCTGGACGTGATTACTGCAATTGATAACCAGACCGTAACGATGGGCAGTTATACTCAGCTCAGCGAAAAGCTCTACGGCTCTATGCTTTCAGCTGTTCAGATTGAGTATATGCGTGACGGTGAAACAAAGGTTGTTGAACCTATGAGAGGATTCTCGATTCCCAGCGTCAGCGGCAGGCTTGAAAGCAATGTCGGTTACATCAAGATTAACGGATTTTTTAAAAATACCGCCTCCGAATTCAAGGAGACGGCTGAAAAGCTTATTGAGCAGGGTGCCGAAAGTATGATATTTGATGTTCGTAATACATACAGCGGCACGATTGAATATGCAGCGCAGGTGATTGACGTTATTGTGCCTGCAATTGAGGGTAACATTGCCGTAACAAGAAATAAAGCGGGTGAAATCAAGAAGGTATTCCCCGCGGAATATTACAGCATAACAATGCCGTTCGCGGTTCTTGTTAACGGAGCAACAAGCGGTCCTGCGGAGCTTTTTGCCTGCGATCTTCGCGATATCAGCCAGGCGCAAATTATCGGAACAAGAACTGCAGGTGTCGGAACAATGCAGGAACTTTTTGCTCTTGAGGATGGCGGCGCGGTTCTTCTTACTGTTGCGCTCGTTGAACCCAAGGCGGGTGAGAGCGCTGTTTATAACGGAACGGGAATTGAGCCTACGGTTGAAGTAAATCTTACGGCTGGATACGGAACAAATCTTTCTCTGCTGACTGTTGAGGAAGATGTTCAGCTTTCAACCGCACTCAATATGCTTGCGGCATAAATAATTTATATTACGATTTAAAATCTTCTTCTCATCTCGGTTACTCTGCCCAGAATGGTGACGGGAAGATTGTAAAATTCCCCGTAGCTGAAAACCAAAGGTTCATATTCGGAATTTTCAGACACAAGCAATATGCTTGTGTCTTTTTTTATTATCCTTTTAATCATTGCATCGCCGTCAGCAACTGTTACCGCAACGATATCTCCGTTTACGGCAGGGAGGTTTCTGTTGATAATAACCGTATCACCGGGTTTCAGGGTAGGGGTCATACTCTCATCCGTAATAATCAGCGCGAAAAATTCACTCCTGCCGAGTCTTTGTGAAGCATTCTCTGCGTTGATTTTTTCAAATCCTCGAATTCTGTTTTCGTCCTCACGCTCATTACCGATGAGAGTTTCGACCGAAACACCGAGAACCTCCGAGAGCAATTTGAGGCTGTTGATATCCGGCATTGTTCTTCCTTTTTCCCATTGGCTGACTGCGGTCTGATGAACACAGCAGGCATCGGCAAGCTCCTTCTGAGACATTCCTTTCTTTCTTCTCAACTCTCTTATTACGCTCATATTTATCTCCTCACAAAATCATCATATACCAACAATTATTAGCTAAACTATTAGAAATGTCAAGAGAAAAACAAAATAATTTTAAAATCGCTTGACAGGTGAACGAATGTTCGCTATAATTAATAGCGAAACTATTATTTTGGAGGTGTAAGAATGACAAACAAAACAAATCACGATCCGCCCTTTTATCCCGATAAAGAGGAGATAAAAACGGCACAGCTTGCCTGCTGCGGAAGGCATTGCAGCGCTTGCGAAGCTCCCGCGGAGTATGCCTGGCGAAAACGCGAGGTAGATATGGCGTTGCTTCTGGAGAGAGCAATCGAAAAAGAACTGACAGATGCAGAAAGGTCAGTTGTTAAGCTTCATTGGTTTGACGGAAAATCGATTACAGATATTTCGCAAATGAACGGAGTTACTCCCGTTGCAGTAAAAAGAATGCTTAAAAGGTCGCAGGAAAAACTTGAGAGAGTTTTGAGTTACGCTGTCTGTTATCAGCAGAATGTTGTTTCCGAAAGCGTTATTCCGGTTATTATCGGCAGAGCGAAGGTGATTTCTGCAGCGAGAAATGCAAGCGGCGGCAGTATCGGCGACAGAATTTTAAGATTAAGGCAAAGTCAATGCCTTACCCTTGAAGCGCTGGGAATTGCAACGGGCATAAAACCCTCAAGAATTTTTAGAATTGAGAACGGTACATTGCCTGACGGAGATGAGGTTGTTGCATTCAGCGGATTTTTTTCGGTGTCAACCGATTTTATTTTGAAAGGAGAAAAGAATGACGAAAAAGAAAACATTATTTGAGCTTGGCGAGGAGTATGAGGAATCGGCAAAGCAAATTAAAAGCATTATTGCGAGAAAACGTGAGGAGTTAAGAGGTCTTTTTGACAGTGTATGTTCAACCGAGGCGTATGCATTGAAGAGGGAACTCAGTCTGCTTTATGAGCAGCACAGAGAATTGAGTGAAATTGCTGATTATCTTAAACGTTATTATGAACCGCATAACGGGCGCAGAGAACTTTTCAGCTATAAATAATCATTGACATTGAAAAAAATATATGATAATTTTTTAACATAGACTTTAGTTTCGGGAGGAAATAAAATGACCTTAAAAAGAATTGTTTCTGTTCTGCTTTGTATCTGCATATCTTTATCCGCTTCTGTGGCAGGATATGCCGCGGATACAACCGAAAACACACCGGATATTTCGTGCGCAGAAGACCTTGCCAATCTTGAATTTGATGTTCCCGTAGTTTTTGTTACGGGTCTCGAAGGCAACTATTATAAGGGTCTTTTGACCAAAACCGAAGAGGATGACGTCCGTATATGGGGACCGCAGGCAGGGCCGATTGTTGAGGCTGTTTTCAAGAATCTCGGCGGAATTCTTTGGAATCTGTTTATTAAAGATTATGATAAGCTTGCTGATGTTCTCGGCGGACTTGTTGAACCCATTTTCGGTGATTTCGTTTGCGATGAAAACGGTATCCCCGATCCCGATACCGGCAAAAAAGATATCAGCGACCTTGAACTTAAAGAGACAAACAGCTACGAAAACTGCTATAAATTCTATTACGACTGGCGCTATGATACAGTAACAATCGCCGCACAGCTTGACGAATACATTGAATATGTTATGGAGCTTACCGATTCGGATAAGGTTGCGCTTGTTTCAATGAGTATGGGCACCGCGGTTATGATGACTTATCTTCACGAGTATTATTACACAGCGGATGATTATTCCGAGCGAAATCATATTGATTCGGCGGTGTTTATTGCAGGTGCAATGAACGGTGTCGGCTGCTGTGAAGACCCGTTCTCGGGTAACATAAACATTGATACCGTTTCATTTATGCGTTTCCTTTCCGAGATTATGAAGGGTAATCCGGGCACGGAAGTCATCTACTATATGCTTGAAGGTCTTTACGAAATCGGCGCAGTCGATTGCCTTGTTGAGTTTGCCGACAATCTTACCAAAGAGCTTATTGCGCACGGATTCAATGAAGCAATGACAGATTCAATTGCAACAATCCCCGGTTTCTATGCTCTTATGTCGGCTGACAGATATGAAGAAACTATCAAATTCATTTTCAACACTCCCGAGAAGAAGGCAAAATATGCCGAAATAATCAAAAAGGGCGATTATTATCACGATAATGTTCAGGCAAACGGTGCAAACATTATTCAGTCTCTTCTTGATGACGGAATCAATACCGCAATTATTGCTGAATACGGATATTCGTTTATGCCGCTCACTTCGGATAATGACAGAATGACCGACGGCACAATTGCAACCGACCGTGAAAGCTTCGGTGCAACTTGTTCCGAGGTTGACGGTACTCTAGGCGAAGGATATAAGCAGGCAAAGGAATGCAGCTGCGGCAAAAATCACGTTTCGGCAGACAATCAGATTGATGCATCAACCTGCGTATTTTCCGATATAACCTGGTTCGGAAAATATCTAAAGCACACCTGCGACAATAACTTTGTTGCCGACCTTGTTAACCTTATAATTTACAGCGACAGGCAGATAACTGTTTGGGATTATGAGGAATTCCCCCAGTTTATGATTAACCTTGACGGCGAAAAGCTTGTACCGCTTGCAAAAGACAATGCAGGTGAAATTCTTCCTTACGAAGAAACAACCGTTATGGGTAAATTCAAGGCATTGTTCAAATAATATCGCACGGGACAGAATATTAATTCTGTCCCGTATTTTTCAATTAAGAAGAAATATCGCAAGGTTGAGATAACCCGCAAATGTAACCCAGAGAAGATACGGAATCTGAAGAATGCCTGCAATCGGATTGATTTTATAAAATTTGATTATCATAACGAGAATCACAACCCACAGCGCGACAAGCCAGATGAATGAAAAAAGGAAAGCGCGCATATTGAAGAATATTATGCTCCAGAAGAAGTTCAGAAACAGATTTATGCCGTAAACAGTCAGTGCACTTTTAATTTCATCGGGTTTTGCGCCTTTTTCACCATAAACAAGGGCAGCGCTTATTCCCATTAACACATAAAGTACGGTCCATACTATCGGGAAAAGAAGCGACGGCGGTGCGAGCGGCGGCTTTGTGATTTCGGAATATAAATCCATATTGCCCGATGTCAGCAGAGCGGAAAGTCCGCCGACCGCAAGCGCCGTTAAAACCGAAACAACATATCTTTTCGCTTTTTCTTTCATAAAACTCACCTCGATAAAATTTATTCATATAATTTGTCCAAATATACTTTACAAATTGGAAAACTTTTGTTATAATAAATAATTATATTAATTGCTTCAAACGGAATGCCGATGACGGTTTCCGTTTGATTTTTTTGGAGGTAAGCAATGAAAAAGATTATTGCGATTGTTCTCAGCATTGCGATGATGCTGGGCATAGGAGTTGTTTCCTTTGCGGATTTTAATGCACCGAAACTTACAAATGAAGAATGGATGGAATACTATATGTCACTTCGTGATGAAAACAATCTGCCGACTTTGAATGTCGGCGCAGATGAAACTCAGGTCAGCCTTTGCTGGCACGCGGATAAGGCTGATGCAAAAGCAGAAGTCCGTGTTTCAAAAAATGCCGATATGACCGATGCGAAGATTTTTAAAGGTGAAACAACTCCTGCAGAGAATGACAGCCAGCTTGTCTGCCGTGTCACCGTAACAGGTCTTGAAGAAAATACTTCATACTATTATCAGTGGTATACGGGCAAGGACTGGAGCGAGGTTTGCGAATACGAAACCAAGTCTTTCGGTAGCCATAAAGCTCTTATCGTAGGAGATATTCAGATCACAGAAATCTATGACGACGGTGATGACAGCGTTCAGATTAAAGACGGTCTTATGTGGAATAATCTTCTTGCAGAGGCTCTTGAAAAGAACCCCGATATCAGCTATTTCCTGACTCCGGGTGACAACACCTCATCGGGCAGAACAGATGCCGAGTGGCAGACTCTTCTTATGCCCAAGGCGCTCAGAGGTCTTCCTATGGCAATGGCAATCGGCAACCACGATAAAAAGGGTATGACCTATAATTATTTTACAAATATGCCCAATGAATATTACGGCAAGCATTTCAGAGGTCTTGACCGTGATTTCTGGTTCCGTTACGGCGATGTACTTTATCTTTTCTTTAACTCAACTTCGGGCGATGCTCCTGACCACATTGCAATGGCAAAAGAAGCCGTCGAAAAGAATCCCGATGCAAAATGGAGAATCGGCGTTGTTCATCACGGCATTTACGGTGCGGGCGATGCTATCGGTGACCTTGAAACAGAGCTTCTCCTCACAACGATTTTTGCTCCCATTTTTGAAACCTATGACTTTGACCTTGTTATCACGGGTCATACTCATTCGCAGGGCCGTTCTCACTTTATGGAGGACCGTAGGGTAGTCGGTGAAGCTGAAAGCGGAAAGACATACACAGACCCCAAAGGCGTTATGTATCTTAATGCAAACTGTGCAACAGGTGCTCTTGTTTATGATAATTCAGCAGACCATCTTGCATTTAATTATGTTGAAGACGATGCTGTGACCTACTCAACGCTTGAATTTGTCGGCAACAAAATGATTCTTGAAACAAGAAGAGGCGATAACAGCGAGCTTCTTGACAGCATCATCATTGAAAGAACAACTGATGAACGCAATGAAAACTCGGTTACCAATATTCTCAAAAGACTTCTTTACAAGGTTGTTGAATTCGTAGGATTCATTTACACAAAAATTGATACACTTGTAAGAATGTTCGGTTAAAAAATAACGGCTGTTACCGTAGAAGTAACAGCCGTATTTTTATGCCTTGCACAAGGCTTCGATTTCATCAAGCCTGCCGTAGTTTTCGGCTTGCTTTATTGTTTTGATTGCATCAAGATAAGGTTTTGCAGCTCTTCGGTAATTGGAATAATCCGATTCCGCTTTTTTGATATCTGCCTTTATCTGTGCCTTTTTCTTCCTGAGTGTCTGCATTTGCGCATTGATATCGGCAACCTTATCCGTTCTGCCGTCTTCCCTGACGTTTTTCATTTCTTTTGAAAGATTGAGAAGCTCGGTTTCCGCTTTTGTTTCTTCATCAAAAAGTGATTCAAGAACAGCAGTGTCAAACTCCTTTATTCCGTCGGGGAAGAATTTTTTTGCGGTTTTCTCGGCATCGCGGATATCCTTGATATGTTCAATAACAATTTTGCGTCTGTGCTTTTCTTCTTTTGTGCCGTTCGGCATATTTTTTATATCTGCCATAGTCGGCAAATCGGTATTTAGGAAGCCTGCCAGACCTGATGAAGCAACAAGCTTTGCGTATTCAAGTTCCGCAATTCCTTCGGGCGTACTGAATCTTTCAAGCTCATCCATAACAAATTTCGCAATTTCAATCTGTTCGTTATCTGATTTTATGCGTGCTTTTTCTGCTTTGGGTGCAGCTTTTATGTTTTCGGGAGTCTTTTCGTAATACTTTCTTGATTCGTTTATGATTTCAAGCGTCTCCGCAATTGCTTCGCGGTTGAATGAACCGTTGCCGTAATCCTCAAACATTGCACGGATTTTCAGAACTTTCATAACGCCCTTCTGCTTTGCTTCCGTGAAGTCGAAGAAGAAATAGGGGATAACATTGAGCGAAGCGCCGATGATTGATGCAAAAATCAGTACCGAGCATATGCTGATAAAATAGTTGCTGTCATAAAGTACGTCGTAAACATTTGAGCCGTTATAGCCGAGTGAAACGGCAACATCACGGTTAAGGCCAGAACGCTCGTAAATAACAGGAAGCAAAAGACCCGTAAACATCGTAATTACATTGCCGATAAGACCGACTGCCGCAAACATTCCGTCGATTCTTTCGCCGCTGATGTATTGCTGATAATCCCTTATATCGGCATTGATGCTGGGCGTCAGCAGATGACCGAGCGCGGAAATGAAGGTGTTAACAAAACCGCACGCAAGCAAAAGCCAGATAATGTTTGGTTTGCCTGTCATTCTGACAATGGGAAGCATAAGAGCAATAAGTCCGATGTTGAGGATGTTGGTTGAAATAAGAATCTTCTTTTTGCCGTATTTTCTGATAAGGAACGGCGCAACAAGATTCGGCCAGAACGATGCGTTGCCCGCAATTGCGGTGATTACGGCATATTGACCCGCAGAGCACGCACCTTGATAGTTATACATCCACTGCATAATGTTGCCGAATGCACCTTCAAGGAAGCCAATCCAGCCTGCAAGCGAGATAATCCAGAAGTATTTGTTCTTTGCAACTGCTTTGAGTGCGTCGAAGAAACGCACTTTGATAAAATGTGTTTTTGCTCGTACGATTTTTTCTTCGGTGTTGACATAAACAATAACCGAAATAAGGAATCCGAAGAAAAGCATCGGCGGAAACAGAATACGGAATATCTTGAGGTCATAAAGTGTGTTTTCTCCCGTGATGAGCTTTGCGAGAAGCGGGAAGACGATATTGACGATTGACGGAGAAAGATTTTCCACAACCGACCTTATCGAAAGCACGTCCGAGCGTTCGATGCTGTTGGGCGAGAGAACGTTGATAAGGCTGTCGTATGCATCAAAATAGAAATTATAGAAGAACTGGAATCCGATATTGAATGCAAGGACTACTGCACACTTCATAAACAGCGACATTCCTTCATACGGCATCCAGATAAATGCCGCGCCGAGGATGACGGTCGGAATACCCATTGTGATGATGTAGGGTCTGTATTTGCCCTTCATACTTCGGGTATTGTCAATCATTCTTGCTCTGAGCGCAGTCAGAGGGAAACTCGAAAGAAGGCTGATTATGTAGATTATGTAAAGTGCGGTAGGGTCAATGCCGATTGTATTGCCGATGAGGGTGTTGGTTGTTGAAAGCATCATCTGGCTGATGCAGTAAACAACGAAGCGGACACCGATTCCGCCGCCCGAGAGAGAAGCTATTTCTTTATAGGACATATATCTGCCCTTGGGCGGTATGCTCCAGTTGTTTCTGAAGTTGATGAAAAAGCTTCGGAGAGCGTTAATGATTTTTTTCAATCCGTTACCTCCTTAAAGAATAACCGTTGTTACAGACTGCGGCGTTATTGCTGTTTTTTTACCTGAAGAAATTTCAACTTCGGTCAGGTTGCTGTTTTTATCGGTAACAGCTGTTATGCAGTTACAGCCGAGTGAGAATTCTTTTTCTTTTTCGGTTGGGTTAATGATTATAAGCACGGTTTTGCCGTCTTTTTCAAAGCCGAGTGCCATAATGTCACTGTCGTCGGAGGTGACATCAAAACGCACTGCACCGAAAGGGATATATTTCGAGAAATTACCTGTGACGAAGTAACGCTTTGTGAGTTCAAAAGACTGATTTTCACGGTCAAGGTAAAGCAAACCGTCGCAGTAGTCGTAGTGAGAGCAGGCAATCCAATGCTGCCACGAGGTGACATTGAGAATTGAAATATCCTCAAACATAACCTTTGCCGTTTCAAGTGCGGAATCCATACCGGTGTTTTTGCCGCCCTGCATATGGCACCATTCGCTCATTTTGACAGGGGTTGACGGATAATTTCTGTCCATCCATTTTCTGTAACGGCGAAGAAATGCAGGTCTGTTGTTTGTGAATGGCAGGGGAGAATGCAGGAAATACGAGTGAACATCAACGCTGTCAATGCATTCTCTGACTTCGGGATAGCGGAGAAGCTCTCGGGTATATGACTTGTTGAACCATCTGATGTCACCGTTTTCAACGCCCGAAAGCATAACGGAATTGAGTTTGTTGCGTTTGCGAAGTTCTTTTGCGACGCAGAGCATAACCTTTGCCGCCTGACGAGGACTGTAATGGCATCCTTCCTGACCGCCGTTCCATATCCACAGCGGCTCGTTGACAGGCGAAAGATATTTTATCGGAAGGCCCATATCAACAAAATGCTCCGTAACATCAACGCAGTATTTTGCAAAAGCGGCATAATTCTTTTTGCTGAGATTTGTACGGAAATAAGAGTGCTTATCAAGATGACCTTTTCCGTTTTTTGTCAGTCTTTCTATCGGCGAATTGACGAAAAGAATGATTTCATCAGCTCCGTATTCAGCCGCTTTTTTCATCATATATACGGCGTCTTCGTCTTTTGAGAAATCGTAATTGCCGTTTTTATCCTCAAAGCATTCAGCTCTGCGGAATTCATCGGAATATTCACCTCTGCCCGATTCCTTTGAGCCTGCACCGATGTTGTATCTGTATGTGCGCAGACCGATACCGTCGGTTTTGCTCCAGAGAAGCTGAGCAATTCTGTCTGCAACGGGCAGACCGCTTTCGGGGTCGACGTTTTTCCAGCCGCCTGCATACTGTGCCCACCACGCACCGCTTGCGCCGAAGCCCTCGAAAGTCTGATATGTTTTATTTTTATTTAAAATTATTTTCATATTAAACAATCCCTTGCTAAGAAAAAACCGCCCCCGATTGAGCTTGGGAGCGGTTTATGTTTTGAGCTATGCTAAATTATTCAGCCTTGGGAGCTTCAACGGGGCAAGCGTCAGCGCAAGCGCCGCACTCGATGCAAGCATCAGCATCGATAACATACTTGCCATCGCCTTCGGAGATAGCTTCAACGGGGCATTCTGCTGCACATGCGCCGCAGGAGATGCAATCGTCATTGATAATGTATGCCATTGTGTTCGTCCTCCTTATCAGTTTTTCAACACCATTGTATCATATTATTTAAAAAATGCAAGAGGTTTTTTGAAGTAAATTATCCTTCTATATCCTTTAATGCTTCAATTTCCTCTTTGGCTACTCTGATTTTGGCATCGCGGACGAGTTTTACCTCTTTTCGGCTGAATGCCTTGGGCGGAGCGTCGGGATTGTTGTGAAGCTGAACCTTGAGCGTTCCGGTGAGCAGACTGAAATCCGTAACCGTACCTGCGCCCTCTTTTGTTTCAACAATTGCACCGGGCTTCGGAGTTATCTTGAGAAGATATTCATATGCATCCTGCTCATATTTGAGGCAGCACATAAGTCTGCCGCAAGCACCGCTTATTTTGGTGGGGTTGAGCGAAAGTCCCTGCTCTTTTGCCATTTTGATTGAAACGGGCTGGAATTCGCCAAGGAAGCTGCTGCAGCAGAAAGGTCTGCCGCATATGCCGAGACCGCCGAGCATCTTGGATTCATCACGTACACCAATCTGGCGAAGCTCGATTCTTGTTTTGAACACACCTGCGAGGTCTTTTACCAGTTCTCTGAAATCAACTCTGCCGTCAGCGGTAAAATAAAACAGAATCTTTCCGCCGTCAAAAGTATATTCAACATCAACGAGTTTCATATCAAGTCCGTGATTAAGAATTTTTTTCTGACAAATATCGAAAGCTTCAATTTCTTTTTCTTTGTTGAGTGTGAACTGCTCGATGTCCTTTTGTGTAGCAATTCGGATAAGCTTTTTAAGAGGTCTAACGATTTCCTCATCATTTATTTCTCTGTTATCCATTGCAACCTCGCCGCATTCAACTCCACGAACGGTTTCAACGATAACCTTATCGCCTTTTTTGAGTTTCTGTCCGTCCGGGTCAAAATAGTAGACTTTGCCTACCTCTTTGAAACGGACTCCTATTACTTCTGCCATAATTGTCTCCTTTTCAGTTAACTGTCGCTTTACGAAGCTTTGTGCAAAGCGCAGTAACCGTAAGATTGTGGTTTGCATTGAGCTTTATGGAATTCATAAGTGAATCAGTTGCTTCAATCAGCTCAAGCAGTGAGCGTCGGCTGAGCTTTTGCGCAAGCTCTGCCGGCAAAGTGCCGAATTCGGATTCTTCATCGGCTGCGTGAAATTTTATTCTAAGCGATGCGGCAAAAATCTCCTGAATAACGGGCAATGCTTCGCGAAGAAGCTTTGCATCCTTTTCAAAAACCGCCGCCGCTTTTACAGTTTCGAAATCATTAAGTGCCGTAACAGAGAGCGCAACTCCTTTTGCGGCATCAATTATTTTTTCTCTGGGAAGGGATTCATCCTCCGAAGCAGAGGTCTGACCGAGATTATATACCGACGCACGGGAAAGCACTGTCGGCAGAAACCCCGATTTTGAAGAGCAAAGCAATATGAAATTAACATACGAGGGAGGCTCTTCGAGAATTTTCAGAATAGCATTCTGACCTTCAACTCCCATAGTATGTGAGTTTTCAAGTATGAAAACCTTGCGGTCTGCTTCGTTGGGTACGATATATGCCTTGCTTCGTATTTCCCTGACGATATCAACCTTGAATGCCTTGGGTTTATCTTCAACCGAATATATGAGTATATCCGCGTGAGAATCTGCTGCTGCCTTTTTGCAGTTGGGGCATACTCCGCACGGCGCGTCGGCATTTGTGCAAACAAGAGCCGCAGCTATGTTTTTTGCAAGGCTCATTCTTTCTTCGGGAGATGCACCTTCAAGAATTGCGGCGTGAGGAAATCTTCGGGAATACAGCGCACCGGCTATTGATTTTTCGATTGGATTTTCTGTGTTAAAGGGTCTGATTGTCATTTTTAGCCACACCCTTAAAGCTTGATAAATTTTTCAACATCAAGCACAAAAACCGTTGCACCGCCGACGGTAACTTCAACAGCTCTTGAAATAAAGCCTTCCGTCATAAATGAAGGAGAGGGCGAAACCATCTGTGTGCGCTTGCGGGAGAATTCGCTGATGATTTCAATAACCTCGTCAACCTTTTCATCTTCGGTGCCGATTATGAGCGTCGCGTTGCCTGCTCTGAGGAAACCACCCGAGGTTGAGAGTCTTGTTGCGCCGAATCCTTTGTGTGTAAGCTCGCTGAGAACGCTGGGACAGTCGTCATTGTTGATGATAGCAACGATAAGTTTCATAACAAAAAACTCCTATTCTGAACAGATGTTGATATTTCTTTCAATAACCTTTCTTCCGCGCCATTCGTATGCACGCGATTCAAGGGAGCATTCTGCCGAAATGTGCGGAACGGGAGAAAGGATAAATTCTTCGATTTGTGTTTCTGCGGCGTTTTTATTCATCGGGCAGACATCCTGGCAGATGTCGCACCCCCAGACACAGCCGCATTCCTTCATCAGCTTTTTTTCTTCGTCGGACAGCTCGCCTTTCTTTTGGGTTATTGCCGAAAGGCAGGCTTTTTGGCCGAAGTCCGTTTCTGAAATTGATTTTGAAGGACAGGCAACAATGCATTTTCTGCATCCGATGCAGGATTTTAATTCGCCCGAATCTGCATCAATTTTAAGGTCGGTCACTATTTCTCCTATAAAAACATAGGAGCCGTATTTTTCTGTGATAAGCAGAGAATTTATACCCCTGACTCCGAGACCTGCTGCACATGCCGCCCTGACCTCGGGTATCGGTGAATTATCCGCAAACACGGCGAAGTTGTTGTCGGGGTAAAGTGTTCTTAATTCTTCGGCTGCTTTTTCAAGCCTTGCAACTGCAACCTCGTGGTAGTCTGTCACAACCGCATATTTTGAAATGTTGCGGTTTTCATACGCTGAATCATTAAGAAGATACGGGAAGCACGCAACGATTACCGTTTCCGGATTTTCCGGCAGACGGCTTTTGGCTCTGCAATCAATCAGATTATCTTTGATTTTTTCAAACGGGCATATTCCGAAAAGCGGTGATATACCGTTCATTATATTGTCAAGGGTCAAGCTAATCACCCCACAGCCTGTGCAAGAGCAATCATAACAGGCAACGTAATTATTGAAATAAAGCTTACAACTGCAACAGTCTGTGATGCAAGCCCCGTGTTGCGGTCATATTTTGCGGAGAACATAACGGTGTTGTTGGCTGTCGGAGCACCTGCCGAAACGGAAAGTGCAACCAGAAGCGAGCCTGTTATGCCGACAAGTCTGAATGCCGAAATCAGCAAAAGCGGCAGAATTATAAGCTTGACAAGTGCGACGGCAAAAATACGCCAATTCTTGAAAATGCTTCTGAAGTTTGTATTTGCAATGTAAGTTCCGAATATCAGCATCGCCACGGGTGTGTTGAGGCTTGCAATGTAGTTAATCGGTGAAGAAATAATCTCGGGAAGTTTGAGAGAGAGAAGAAAAATCGGCAGCCCTATTATGACCGAAATTACTCCGGGATTTAAAATTAGTTTTTTGGCATCAAATTTAATCTTTTCGCCTTGCTTGCCTTTGGTGATGGTGTGAATGCCATGGGTAAAGCTGAAAATCTGAAATGAGATAATAACAGCTGAGCAATAGAATACACCTTCATCGCCGAGCACGGCATTTGCAAGCGGCAAAGCCATATATCCGCAGTTACCGTAAGCACAAGAGTATTTATATATACAGCCCTGCTCAATGTCAACTTTGTTGAACACAAGCGAAGAGATGAATGCGGATACGATGTGAAGCACAAAGCCGCAACCCATCGCTATAAAAAGACTTTTTGCCGTTTCCGGGTTATATTCAAGGCTGTAAAAGCTTTCGATTATAACGGCGGGAGTGATGATATAAAAAAGCAGGTCCGTGCAGCTTTTTGCAACCTTTTCGGTGTAAATTCCGATTTTATCGGAAATTGCGCCGACTGCAACAAGTACATAGAGAATTGCAACCTGCTCGGCTGCGGTCAAAACATTTTGAAAAAACATCGGTTATTATTCCTCTGAAATTTTAGTGTCTGTTTCGGGAAGCTTGTTTGTGACTCGTGTAAGAACTGTTCCGATTATGAAGAGAGCAATGCCGAAATCACAGAACTCAACGGTTGATTCCGAATAGAAAAGATGCGAATTGCCGCTGATCATAACGATGAGTCTGGGCACAAAACAGATAAGAGCAAAAAGTGCGGCAGGAAGCCCGTATGCGCCGATTTTCCATTCAACCTTTTCTGCGGCGATACCGGTGTTAGCCTGAGCAAGAGCCATAAAGAAAAGAATGAGGAATGCGATCATCAGCATCTCAAACATAAGCTCCGAAACTCTGATATAACTGATTGTGCGCATAAATCTTATAACTATTCTGAATATACTCCAGATAACGGGAGCGAGCGCAAGCAATCTTAATTTTGAGCCGTTGGATGTGCCTTTAAGATATGTGAGCCACAGCATTATGAAATAGATAGCCGAAAGAAGTGCAAAAATGCCTTCAAGCAGAAGAATGAATTTTGTACCGTCGACAGGAGAGTCGGTTGATGTTATAACCGTTTCTTCCGTCATAATTTTAATCAGGCAACTGTATGCACTGAGTGCCGTTCCGCACGCCGCAACAAGTGCAAGCGACGAAAGACCGGGTCTTGTGACTGTTTCAAGAGAATAGTCAAGTTTTTTTCTCTTTGACAGTCCGAACACAATAATTGCAAGGACAGCGGCTGCAACAACACCGAAAAGGAGATATACACTCCAGTCTGTTTCAGAATAAAATCCCGTTCCGCTTTCCATAACTGTGAAAAACTGAAGAATTCTCAAAGGTATTGCGATGATTGCGGCAACAACGAAGATTATGCATCCGATGCCGAAACCGCTTTTAACGGATTTATTGTTCATTTAACTAACCTCTTATCTGTCGTTTATAGGTGTGTAAGGATGTCTTGTTATGTTGCTCTTATAAGCGGGTCTGATTATCTTGCCGCCTGAAATGATTTCTTCCATTCTGTGAGCCGACCAGCCTGCGATTCTTGCAATTGTGAAAATCGGAGTGAAAAGGTCGGGCGGAATGTCGAGCATTTTATAAACAAGACCCGAATAGAGGTCAACGTTTGCGCACATTGCTTTGTTTGTGCCCTTATAGCTGTTGAAAAGCTCCGGAGTGAGCTGCTCGATAAGGCTGAGAAGTCTGAATTCATTTTCAAATTCTGTGTTAACCGCAAATTCCTCTGCCTTCTGTCTGAGGATTTTTGCTCTCGGGTCAGAAAGAGTATAGATTGCGTGACCCATACCGTAGATAAGACCCGAGCCGTCGCCGGCTTCCTTTTTCATTATTTTCTGAAGGAAATCGGCAACCTGACCTTCGTTGGTTATATCGTTAACACCTTTCTTGATGAAGTCAACCATTTCGGAAACCTTGATGTTTGCACCGCCGTGCTTGGGCCCTTTGAGCGAACCGATGCTTGCCGCCATTGTTGCATAAGTATCTGTTCCGCTTGATGAGAGCACTCTGGTTGTGAATGTTGAGTTGTTACCGCCGCCGTGCTCAGCGTGAAGCATAAGGCATATGTCGAGAAGCTTTGCTTCCTTGTCTGTGAACTGCTTGTCGTCTCTGATTGAACGGAGAACAGTCTGAGCTGTTCTGTATTCGGGCTTCATAGGATGGATATACATACTCTTTTTATAGTAGTGTCTGCGCTTGACCTGATAGGCATAAACCATAATTGCGGGAATCTGAGCAATAAGGCTTATGCACTGACGAAGAACATTCTCGATTGAAGTATCGTCGGGATTTTCGTCGTATGAATAGAGCGCAAGAACAGAACGAGAAAGCTTATTCATAATGTTGGGTGAAGGAGCTTTCATAATCATATCCTCGATGAAATCATTGGGAAGTTCACGGCAAACAGAAAGGATGCGGCAGAAATTATCAAGCTTTTCTTTGGCGGGAAGCACGCAGAAAAGAAGCAGATAAACCACTTCTTCAAAGCCGAAACGGTCATCGGCGATGCAGGCGTTTACGATATCTTCCATATTAATGCCTCTGAAATAAAGATGGCCTTCTCTGGGGAGCTTTTCACCGTCGTCGATATAGTAGCCTTCAACGGTACAAACGTTGGTGATACCCGCCATAACGCCTGTTCCGTCTGAATTTCTCAGACCTCTTTTGAC
>JAZSLR010000120.1:0-7958 GCA_045535475.1 Acutalibacteraceae bacterium
GCTACGATCCGACTTGAATACGGTCGCAGCGTGTGTGAGCATCTGTTGCACTGTTGATGCCCATACCGAGACTTGAGCCTGCATAATCCATAAAAAGACGTGCAAACTTCGTGGGATAGTAGTCATCAATAAGCTGACCGACATAATTTTCGCTGTCCTTGTCAGTATAAACATATTCGCCGACGTGCGAAAGAAACGAGATTCCTCCTGCTTCCATAACGCCTTTGGAGGGTGTTTCATAGTCGCCGAAAACGCCCGCAAGGCCCTGACCGTATTCGGCATAATATCCCGTCAGATGGCAGTCGGCAACGGGAGTAGCCATATTAAGCTCAATGCCGAGAGGGATATCAAGCATTCCGTTTTTGTGAGTTCTTGTTTCTGAAGGTGCAGTGCCGTTAAGATACTGCTGATAAAGCTCATCGCTGATGGGAACGACAGGCTCCATTTTTGTGCGTTCCTTCTTTATCAGACGCATAAGCGGAACAAGCTCCGGCTCTTTATTCCAGCCTCTGTTGAGGGTGCCGTGGTCGGTAAGCGCAACGATATCAAAATTCATATCATAATGCTTCTGCACGAATTCATCAATTTTGAGAAAGCCGTCGCTTGCGGTTGTGTGGCAATGAAGCTGGGTTTTGTAAACTCCCCATTCATCCCAGTCAACATCAGCATACGGGTCAGTGATGATGTAGTTTTTTTTGGATGCATCTTCAGCTGATGCGCTCATACCTGTCATCGGAATGACCATAAGCATTGCAAGAAGAACTGCTGTTAATTTTTTGAACATTTTCAATACTCCTTTCACGGAAGAATTCTGTTTGTTGTTATATAATTCACACCGAGAGCGGCGAGAATATCCATAAACGGAAGATAGTCAACAGTCCACGCCGCAAGGGTTATTCCCTCCTGCTTTGCGGATTTTATCATACCGTAATTCACGAGTTTCTTATGGTTGAAAGCAATTGCAGTACCGTTTTCTTTTGCAAATTCAACAGTCGCTTCGTTGCCTTTTGAAACCAGATACCAAAGCTCAATTTCAGAATCAAGCCTTCTGAGCTCTTTGATTCTGTCGGCATTAAAGTCGATAATCAGAGCGTCGCTTGCTCCCGCCATTCTGACAATATTGAGCAGACCTCTCATATCTTCGGGAGTTCCGCCTTTAACTTCAATCATCGGTCGCATTGAATATTTTCTGCATATCGAAACCGCTTCTTCAAGTGTGATTATTTTTTCGTCGGGATAGTTCTCAATTCCGTTTCCTTTGTCGATTTTCAGTATTGAAATCTCATCATATGTAAAAGAGCTTACTTTGCCTTCACCGTCGGTCATTCTGTCAACGGTATCATCGTGCATAAGAATCCAGACTCCGTCCGAAGTGGGAGCAATATCGAATTCCGCGGCGTAATAGCCTGCTTTGCCTGCCTGCTCGAGAGATGCCGCCGTGTTTTCGGGAGCAATGGAGGAAAGTCCTCTGTGCGCAGTAAGATAATATTCCTTATCCGTCAGCGACGAAACGGAGAAGCGGGAATTGACGGTATCAACCGCATTCGCATACACTGCAATAAGTGCGATGACAAGGCAGACCGCAACCACCGCTTTGATAACTTTTTTCATTGTCTGACCGCTCCTTCAGATGTTGTAATACAATTAATTATAGCACGGCTGCAGATAAAATCAACAAAAATTATGGAAATTACGCCAAATATATGGTATAATATATAGAAATATGAGGAGGTAACAAAAATGAATATAATCAAAAAAATAATTGCAGTGCTCACTGCGTCATCAATACTTTTTGTACTTGTGTCCTGTAAGGGCAATGAGGTCTCCGTGACCACCACAGCACCTTTGGAAATCACAGCCGAAAAACACACTTCCGAAAAAATAACAACTGCAACGGTAACAACAGATGCGCCGATCGAAGCAACAACGGAAGCAGAAACCACTCAAGCGAAAACAACAGAGAAAGAAACGACTACATCAGCACCGACAACAACAAAGAAGCCTGAAACCACAACCCAAAAAGCTGTTACGACAACAAACAAACCCGTAACAACCACAAAAAAGCCGATCACCACCCAAAAGAAACTGACAGCACCCACAAAGAAAGCGGACATTTTGAAGCTTTATAACGATGCCGCTGCAAACGCCGCAAGCTCAAAACCCGGCTACAAGAAGTCAACCGTGACATCGCTTCGCAATCTCAATATGGGTGCACTTGCAAGCATAAGTGCGGTGCGTGAAGCAATCGGAGGTTTCCTCGGCGAAGGAAGCACATCCGCAACAGTAAAGAAAGGCTCGTTTGACGGAGCTTCTTTTGTCAAGAGCACTCTTAAAGAATCGGATGTTACTTCTGCAACCTGTAAGCTTTCAAGCGACGGTAAATACTACACCGTAAATATCACGGTCAAAAACGAGCAGAATCCGAAAAAGAACGGCAGTGCACTCGGCAAATTTACAAAGGATTTCAAGGATATTGACGAAATCAAAGCAGGACTTGCCGATGTAGGTGCAAGCGTTGAATCAATGACAATCAACACAGCAAGCGTCACTGTCACCGCAAAGATTGACGCAAAAACGAACTGCTTTGTTTCAATAACCCATAACATAAAAATGAACGCAAACCTCAAAAATATAAAATATATCATAAGAGTTTCCAAAGCATCCACCGACCTTGAAACCGCGGTCAATTATTCTGATTTTAAATATTGAGACATTTTCTTTGAAAAATTACGATTCAATTTCGAACTCATTCTTTCCTTGTGAGAGAGTGAGTTCTTTGTTTTTTATACGGAACACTGCTTTTACTCCGTCGGGGATTGTAACAACAAATTTTACGGTGCCGGCCTTGTTTTCATAGCTTACCGAAACTGTTCCCGAAGGGATTTTCATACTGCCGCTCATTCTTCCGAAACGGTCAACCGACTGCGGAGAAATAATGAGTGAAGTGTATCCCGCAGAGTTTTCCTCCTGCTTTATGCCGAGAAGATATTCGAAGATATATGCAACGGTTGACCCGAACATCGGATGGCTGTGAGAACGGCTGCGGTTGCTGTCCCAGTATTCGTGGAACGATGTTGCACCGTTTCTGCGCCAGTGCTCATATCCCTGATTGCCGTCATTGGTAAGCAGGTCAACGGCAAGGTCGCTGTCGCCTTTTTCAAACAGCAGACGTGTGACTATGTCCGTTGCAAAGATGCCCGTGTCATAATATCCGAGCTTTTTATAGTAGCTGAGCATATTCTTATAGGTTTGTTCGGTGCCGAGTCCCAAATCAACAGCAAATGAATTTGCGCCCTGAACATTCATAATAAAATTGTCGTCAAAGGCGTTGAAATATGCGGCGGTTACAGCTCCTTTTCGATAGCTGATTTTTTCTTTGTATTCCGCAATGTCCTCGGGCTTGCCGATGATATCCGCAATTTCACAAAGCTGTTTCAAGGTCTTAATCATAAAATATGTGTTGACCATAGGAGCGGGAAGAATAACCTGCTGATTGTGGGAGGTGATATCTCTGTCGGGATAAAGAATATTGGGTCCGCACCAGTCGCCGAGGCACCATTCACCCTGCTTATCGCTTGTGACAAGTCCGTATTCGGAATGTGCTTCAAGGTAGTCAATGTAGCGGCGCATATTGTTATAGTATTTTGCGAGAATTTTCTTGTCGCCGTAGTGCTTATACATCTGATACGGCACTTCAACAACGGCGCATCCCCAGCCTCCGGGTCCGCCGCCGCTTTGGATATAGGGTGCGGTATACTGAATGTGACCGCTCAGCACATCCTGGCAGTCTGCTATGTCCTGCATCCATTTTTTATACAGATTTTCGGCATCCAGCACGGATAAAACAGCGTGGCAGGTAACCTGACCGTCACCTGTATAGCCTCGCCTTTCGAGATGCGGGCAGTCTGACGGATGACCGGTATGCATATTGCAGAGCATCGTGTGGATGAATGTTTTATATATCCAGTTGAGAGTTTCATTATCGCAGTCAAAGGTTGATGATACGGGCACGTCCGCGTGAATAACCTTAACGCATTCGGGTACGGCGTTTCCGATAACCTCAAAATATCTGAATCCGAACCATGTGAATTCAGGCTGTGCAAAGCCGCCCTTACCGTCAGCCACAAAAGAAAACTGCTGGCCGTGTATATGTGTCGGGTCAAGATTGCCGTCGGGCAGAATTTCCTCGGCAAAGTTGACGGTAACCGTTTCACCTTTTTCTGCTGCAACCTTCAAAACGGGATAACCTGTTGTGTTTTCTCCGCAGTCATAAATAATGCCCGAGGAAGTTTCTTTGATTTTTTTGACTTCAAGCTTTCTGATAAGTTTATCGGCAGGACAGTCTGTTGAGCCGTATTCGGTATCGAGAGATTCTGTCAGTGTTGCATTTCCCCAAGCAGAATCGTCAAAATCATATACAAAACAGTCGGGAAAATTACTGTAATCGTGATGCTCACGGTATGTGAAGTTATATTTGCTGACAAAGCTTTTTCCAACAAGGCAGTTTTCATCAGAAACAAAATGAGTAATTCCGTTTTTGCCCTCAACGGCAATGCAGTAAATTGCTTTCGGCAGACCGAATATTCGGTTTTCGAAGGTATACCATCCGCCGCCATAGTGGATTGCGATTGAGTTTTTGCCGTCTTTGATGTACGGAGTTATGTCAAACTGCGGAACATATATCCTGTGACCCGAGATAACCTCGTCAACAGGGTCGTTTGTGCCTTCGTAATCGGAGGAAAGAGGGAGAAATGTGTCGGGATTTATGCAGATGCCGTTGATGAAGCATTTAAAAAAACCCAGTCCGATAACATTGAGTATGACTTTGCTGTCAGCTTCAGCTTCAAAATATCCTCTGATTACAGAGAAATCCGACGGAGTACGGCTTTCGGCGCCAACCCATTTTGCGTTATGAAAAAAATGCTCCTGAGTCATATTGAAACTTCCTTTCGCAATAGTGATAAATTAATCATAACACAAAATTTTATGTTTCTCAATGATTTAAAATAAAAAAGCACTTCCGAAGAAGTGCTTTCTGGCTGGGACGGCTGGATTTGAACCAGCGAATGACAGAGTCAAAGTCTGTTGTCTTACCGCTTGACGACGCCCCAATATATTCTTTTGGTTTGATATTAAAATACGCAAAGCACTCAGCTTTGCGTAACTTCAATCTAAATGGGGTGGCTGATGAGATTCGAACTCACGACCTCCAGGGCCACAACCTGGCACTCTAACCAGCTGAGCTACAGCCACCATTTGGAAGCTGTGGGATATGAACCACAGCTTTGGCGCGCTTGAAGGGACTCGAACCCCTGACCCACTGCTTAGAAGGCAGTTGCTCTATCCGGCTGAGCTACAAGCGCATATTTTGAGAAGCTGGAGCGGGTGATGGGAATCGAACCCACACAACCAGCTTGGAAGGCTGGGATTCTACCATTGAACTACACCCGCACAACGAATGATATTTTAACATATGCGTTTGAAATTGTCAATAGAATTATTCCCTTTTTTTATGTGCAAAATCGACAAATATATACAAGCGGCACAACGGACCGTTGCACCGCTTGCAACAAAACAGCGTTAAACAATATATTTCTCTGCAAACGAATTTATGCGCGCTTCATATTCATCACTGTGGAACGGATAGCTCTCTGCGTGAGCCGCTGTTGGCGCAATATAAAGCTCCTTGTGCTCACTGCCGCAGAAGGCATAAAGCTGGCTGCCCATATAAGTCGGCACAAAATCGTCTTTGCCGCCGTGGATAAACAGCATAGGAATTTTTGCTTTTGAAACAGCAGCCTTTGTGCTTGTTTCTTTGAAATCGTAACCCGAAATACGTCTGTTAAAAAAGTTTGCCGCATTAAGAACAGGGAAAGTGGGAACGCCTACATTTTTGAAATTATGAGCAAGCTCATCCCAGACCGAGGTATATCCGCAGTCTGCAACGGTGAACTTGACGTTTTCGGGCAGATTTTCGCTGCCGCTCATAAGCATAACGGTTGCGCTGCCCATTGAAACGCCGTGAAGAATAATCTGAATATCCCTGCCGAAGGTTTCAAGCATAAAATCAAGCCAGAGCAAACCGTCACGGGATTCGTGGTAACCGAAGCCGATATACGTGCCTTCACTTTCGCCTGCCGCCTGATGGTCAACTATGAAAACGTTATAGCCCTTTTCGTGATAGTATTTTGCCATAACCTGAAATTCGTTTTTGCCGTCACCTCTGTAGCCGTGGCTTGCAAAAACATAAACATCGGAAGGCTCTTTTGCCCTGAGGAAATAAGCCTTGAGATTGTAACCCTTTGCATTCTTTATGCTGAAGGTTTCAAGCGGCTGCTCGGCAAACCAGATTGCTCTGGGGTCTTGCGCAGGCACAAAAGGCTCGCCCTCAACTTTATTGAACACGCTGCCCAGCTTTTCGGCTACAGATGATTTTCTGTGCATCGTGCAGTGAAACATTCCGTACCCTGCGCCGCCGATAACGCCTGTGACTGCGGCGGTTGCAGCAATTATTTTGCCTGTTGTTTTCATATGCTACAGTCCTTTCGCGATGATGATATTTATGTAATAAATTTAACACTATTTACCTTATGTGTCAAGGAAGGTGCGGCATCTTGCCAAAAAACAAATAAAATTCAATAATTTTTCAAAAAAGCTTGCTTTTTCGGCAAAGAAAAGCGATAATAGTAAAAAACATTTAAGAAAGGATGATTTTTTTGGAAGCGATTCTTAATTTTGACCTCGCGATTTTTGAGTTTTTTGAGAATTTCATCAGAATGGCTTGGCTCTCTCCCATTATGAAGATTATCACCACTCTCGGCGATGACGGTATCTTCTTCATCATTCTCGGCATTGTTATGATTTTCTTCAAGAAAACAAGAAAAGCAGGCGTTGTTTGCCTTGGTGCACTTCTTATTATGACCCTTCTCAACAACGAGCTGCTCAAACCCATTATGGAAAGACCCAGACCCTATAACCTTACAATTCTCCCCGAAGCTGCCGCAAAAGCTGCAGCCGAATACGGCAAGGATTTTGACTGGGTTGGTTGCTTCGGCAAAATTGACTGGACGATTGACAGATTCCCCGGTCTTGCCGAAAGATGGAACGCAGGCTATGTCTGGCCTGACATCGTTGAGCATATGAGCTCCAAGTCACTCTCCTTCCCTTCAGGTCACACCTCATCGGCATTCACATTTGCACTTGCGCTCACACTCACTCTTAAAAACAAGTGGGCTTCAATCGGCTCATTCGTTTTCGCCTTCCTTATGGGCGTTTCAAGAATCTACGTTGGCGTTCACTATCCCACAGACGTTATTGCAGGCGCATTCGTAGGTCTTGTTTATGCGGTTATCGGCTACTTCATTTTCTCAAAGCTTTATGAAGCTGTTTATCCCAAAATCGAAGCCGCAATCATCAACGCAAAAGAAAAGAAACAGAAAAAGGCATAAAAACATAATCACGCAAAAACTAACGGGCTTGCAATGAAACTGTTTTGCAAGCCTGTTTTGTTTTTGGTAGCTTTTCGTCGACTCTTTATGCTTGACTTTTCGGTTCAAAAATAGTATATTGCATTAAGTAAATACAATATATATCCGCCCGTGGCGCAGTTGGATAACGCAGCAGATTCCGATTCTGAAGAACGGGGGTTCAAATCCCTTCGGGCGGGCCAAAGAAAAAAGCAGTCTTTCGACTGCTTTTTTTCTTTGGAACAATTGCATACGAAGGGATTTGAAAGGGCGTTAAAAAAACCTTCCGGGGGAAGGTTTTTAGCCCGTCGAGCTGCTCCGTGATAAAGCAGACCACAAGCAACCGAAAGTCGAGCAGAATAAAAAGACAAACTGTTGTCCCTTCGGGCGGGCCAGACAAAAGCAGCCCAAAGGCTGCTTTTGTCAACTAAATCCACCCTTTCGGGTGGGTGAAATATTGCTTCGCAATGTGAAATACGCCTGTGACGTGTG
>JAZSLR010000146.1:0-6850 GCA_045535475.1 Acutalibacteraceae bacterium
GGTTGACTCTGATGTTTACAGAAAAATCGGACTCAACCTCACCTGTGAGCCGAGATACCAGACAAAGAAGCTCTATCACAAATAATCAGACAGAAGCACACACCGTTACATTTGTAACAGTGTGTGCTTTTTGTATTGATATATAATATCTAATATGATAGAATTGCATATATTTTATTTACAGGAGAGAAATAATGGGCAAGAAAATCATTGTTGCAGGTCTCGGTCACGGCGGCATTGCCGCTGCAGCACTCATTGCAAAGCAGGGCCACGATGTTACTGTTTACGAAAAGAAAAGCGAAGGTACTCTGGGTTATGACTGGACCGATATTTTCGCACCCCAGGCACTCGAAATCGCAGGCATGAAGATGCCGCCTGAAGACAAATACGAATATAAAGAGGATATGACATTCTTCAATCCTTCTTTCACCAAAAAACTTCAGCAGCACGTTCCCCAAGACAAACTCGAAATCAAGATGGAGCGCCGCGATATATATGAGCATTTCATCAGCCACGCACTTGAATGCGGCGTTAAAATAGTTTATGACTGCGAGGTTGAAGGTCCTATCGATCCCGGCAACAGAGTAGTCGGCATCAAAACCGAAAAAGGCGATTTTTACGGTGACCTCATCATTGACGCCTGCGGAATGAGATCACCCGTGCGCACCAATCTCCCCTCTTCATTCGGCATCGACAAAGAAGTCGGCGAAAATGAAAGAATCTGCATTTACAGAGCATTTTTCAACATCGGAAGCGATGAAGAAGCAGAAGCAAAATTCAAGGTTATGCTTTTCCCCGGCGGAGTCAAGGGCATCGGCTGGATTGCATCCGAAGAAAAATATACCGACCTTCTCATCGGCAGATTTGAAGATTTTGATATGGATGAGGTTGAAAGATTTTCCGATTTTCTCCGTGAAACAAATCCCCGTCTGGGCAAAGAGAAGCTCAGAGGCGGTCAGTTTGTTGAAATTCCCGTTCGTCAGCCACCCGCAATTATGATTGCAGACGGATATGCCGCTATCGGCGACAGCGCATTTATGACCGTTCCCCTTATCGGTTCGGGCATTGCAAACAGTCTTAAAGCCGCAAAAGTACTTTCCGACACGGTTGCGGCAGATAAAGAAGGTGCATTCAGCGCCGAAACTCTTTGGAAATACCAGACGGGATACTATAAAATTCTCGGCAACAGCCTTGCGCCGCTTGCCTGCATAAAGCTGATGCTTCTCACTCTTACCCCCGAAGAAATCGACTATGTTTTTGAAAAAGAAATTCTTACCGATGACCTTATCACAATCGGTGCGGATTTCACGGGCATCAGCAATGTTATGAAGTTTGACCCGAAAGATCTTATTAATAAAGCAAAACAGGTCTGCAGCGACCCCGAGCTTCTCAAGAAGATTATCAACTGCGGCGTTCGTATGGGTAAGGTTTCGGCGGCTTGCACAATGATGCCTAAAAAGTGGAACGAAAGCCGTGTCAAAGCCTGGGCAAAAGTGTATAACTACTCATTTAAATAAACGAATATTAATAACCCCAAGAAAAATTTCAGTGATTTTTTCTTGGGGTTATTCTATCTTTCTATTCTTTTTTAAAAACAGCACCGTTTGGGATTGGTTTGAAAGTTGTGCCGTTGCCGTGGTTATATTCGGGCAAATCCGACGAATTAACAGCATCGAAAACAAGCGTATCACCGTCAACATCAAACGCATAGGTGAACCTGCCGTCATCAGTTTTCATAACAAGCTTATTGTTTTCAACCGTGTATGTGCCATACGGGATATAACTGCTCAGAAGTGAATAATTAAACATTATTTTGTTATCGGCATAGAGCGTGACCGTTCCGTTTATCGTACCGTTAACGACAAATCGGTAGGTATCTTCCGGCTCGGAAATATCCTCGCCATAGACCACATAATAGCTGTGAACATCGCCGATTGCGGCATTATCCATTGCAACGGTTATGAAGCGTTCACTTTCAAGGGTACCGTCCTCACCGGGGATATTTCTGTGAACCTGAAAAGAAAGAGCATAGCCGCTGTCTCTCCGTCCGCTTTCTTCGGGTGACATCTGATGGTGTCTTGTGATACTGCTTATGGTATGAGTTATTGACCAAGTATTTTCACTTACATACATTACCATAAGACTGTTATTCTTGAAAAATTCCTCATCAAACATTTTCGCCCTGCCCATAAATGACATACCTTCGGGCGCATCGTAAAGCTCAAAATAGGGTGTCATTTTTTCAACGAACTTATCAAAATCAGCCTTGCTTTTTATAAGCACGCCCTTGATTGGTTCAACCGTTTCCTCATACTCAACAAAACCGTTATTTGCCGCCTTCTCAAACTCAAACCACGAATCGGCTTTCTTGCTGCTGACTCTGTTTTCATAAACCTTATAAAGCGACTCGGGAACAACCGTCCATTCTCCTACGGGGAGCTCGATTTTATCCCATTCATCATTGATATCAACAACAAAATCAACATTTGCCGTGTGATTTTCGTCACCAAGAGAAAAAGTCTTTTCAAGGCGGTAATAACCGTTTTTTGACACATCGAACATTCTCAGATCACAATACAATTCTCGGGTTTTCCCCGGAAGAATCAACAGTCCCTCCAAAGTCCAGTAAAGCTTTTCTGTAGCCTCACACTCCATCCATTCACCGTTTTCGTAGCGGTAAACCGAGAACGGTCTGCCGGTTATAACAGTTTCGGAGGAATTGTTTTCCATATGCAGTGTAACACCAAAATATTCTTCACTGAGCATTATATCGTTGACATATACCTGAACATCTTCGCAGGATGAATATACCTTGCTTGCATATGCCTTGTTTTCCGCAATTTCCTTAATATGATTAAAATGAGCCTCCGCCTTGTCGTCACAAAGTTCGGAAACGTAATACGGGTTTTTTATAACTGCTTCGGCAACGCTTGACGGAAACTTTTCTCTGATTGAATCTCCATATCTGTTGCCGTCCTCTGCCCGCCAGTACTCAATGAGCTTGTAGCCCGTATCTTCAACTTCAAACGTAAGTGCAATCGGTCCGTTTCCCCCGCTGACCGATACAACTTCGCCGTTCTCTAATTTATATTCACCGTAGGCAGCGATAATATATGCCGTAATCTCTTCTACATCATTGCCTGACGCTTCGCCGCTCGCCTCTGTCGCAAGCACCTCGTGATAAGAGCAGGCATAGCTGCCCTGCAGATATTTTCCGCCGTTATTCTCCATAATTGCAGAGGTAATTGCATCGTCAAGCGACTGCATTTTCACATATGAAACCGATACAGTTTCGCCGTTATACGTCTTATAAGTGAGTGAACTGTCAAGATTTAAAATAATGTTACCTGTCGATCTGTTTGAAGCATCGCTGTAAAGAGGTGTTCCGCCAAGCTTCACTTCAATTTCATCCCGCTGAAGGTCAACAAGGATTATTTCCATTTTCACTCCGTTATCCAGAGTGATTTTGTTGCCGTTTTCAGCCTTCAGATATTTTGTTTCCGTTATCCGGTCATCCTCCCAAACATTTATCACCAAACGGTTGCCGGAATCGTAATATTCTTTCGTTTCCGGATTCGTAAGGAAACAGACAGCCGCAACAACGCAGGCAACAACCGCAAGAATAATCACCCAGAAGGCGGGCTTTCTATAACTCATAACATTCTTTATTCTGTTCTTTACGCTGACCTCTCCGAATGCAAGCGGGCACGCCGCAATTCTTCTGCGGTTGACTGCGCATTCAAGGAGTGCATGGGCGTATTCCTTGCGTGTGTCGCCGTCCATTGCGGCAATCACTTTTTCATCGCATGCCGCCTCAATGTCACGGCAGAGAAGGATATAAGCAACCCAGACAAGCGGATTGAACCAATAAACCGAAAGGAGAAGAAATCCGAACGGCTTTATCCAATGATCACGGCGCTTAAGATGTGCGTTTTCGTGAGCAATAACATAATCACGGGTTTCATCATCCAGATTGAACGGAATGAAAATTTTCGGTTTATAAAAGCCGAGAATAAACGGTGAAACAACATTTTCACTCTGCCAGACGTTATTTTCAAGCAAAACGGCAGTGCCGACACTCTTTCTGACTCTGATATAGCTGACGATTCCGTAAAGCAATATTGCGATTATACCGATTATCCACATAACCGACACGGCAGAAACAATGATATCACCGATATCACTTGTTGCCGTATTCGCACTTTGCATTTCAGACTGTATAAGAAAGCTGTTGACGGGTCTGTCAATTATGGGTATGCCGGAATTAACGTTTATTCCGTAACCCGAATGCGGGTCAGGGTTAATGGTTTCGGCACTCGGAATAAGACTCAGTGCACTTTCAATTGAAAACGGAAAAACAAGCCTTAAACCTACGATTCCCCAAAGAAGGCAAATAAACTTTTTAGGGATTTTTCTGAATATAAGGCGGAGAGAAATAACAGCAAGTATTATGTAACATGCGGTTATGCTGATATTGACAAGTTCAAGAAAGAAATCAGTCATTTTACTTTCCTCCCCGTTCGATAATACGGTTTATCTCCTCGATATCTTTTTCGGAAAGTCTGCGGCTTTTCGCAAATGCGGCGATGAAAGCGGGAATTGAGCCTTCAAACTTTTTCTCCATAAGCTCGTCAATCTCCGAAATCTGCGCTTCATCCTTTGAGACAAGTGAGGTTACAACCGTGTTTTCGTTTTTCAGCACTCCCCTGTCGGAAAGTCTTTTTATGACGGTATATGTAGTAGTTTTTGACCAGCCGAGTTTTTCCTTGCAAAGCTCGGAAAGCTCACGGCTGCTGATGGGTTCATTCTCCCAGAGAATAAGGCAAAATCTGTATTCGCTTTCAAAAATTTTAGGTGTATTCATTAACATTCCCCCGTTTTATAGCTATTCTAATGCATTAGTACAACCTCATTCTAACACGTTAGAACGAGGTTGTCAAGAGGTAAAAGCAAATCACACTGTAGCTTGATTCAGGCTACAGTGTGTTTTTTATTACAGTTTTTTATTCAGTTTTCTGCTTGTTACCTTGGCAATAAAATAAACAGTAAACCATATCACAAAATAAATCACAGCAAAAATTACTGTGAAAATCCCGATTACTCCCCATTCAAACGGAATCCACGAATTTAATATATAACATAAAACGTAAACCGCATAGAGTGAGCCGAAATGGCAGAGAAGTGATTTCGGCACCGACCAATGCTCAATCTGATTAAACACGGTTGCACCCGCCTGAATGAATGCGAGAATGTAAGTTGAAATTATTCCGAGAAGAATCTGACCGCCGCTGACATAAAAATCGTCAAGCGTTTTTGATAGAATAAAAAATATTATTCCGAGTATAATCGGTCCGAAACCCGCAAAAATCAATCCCCTGTGCAAAAATTCTTTTAAATACTTATTCATTATTTAACACCTAACCTTTCCTTGACTGTTTTTATATTCCGTCTTGAAACATAATCGCTGTAACCGTTTTTGAAGATAACCTTCAGCGTTCCCGAAATTGAAGTATCAAACTTTTTTATTTCATTTATATTTGCTATGCAGGATTGATTGATTTTAAGAAATCCGACACCGAGCATTTCTTCAAGCTGATAAAGTCTCATTTTAATCTGAAGTTTTTCTTTTCCGAGTATCGCATATACTTTATTGTTTTCAACAACAAAGCAGGTTATCTGTGCCGGGATGAGTTTGTGCACTCCCCCGTCCGTGTATCCGATGATTTCTTTTTCATAGTCACCCACAAGACACTCAATCTCATCAATAAGCTTTGTACGTTCGTGCGCAAACACAAGAATTTCTTCCTCACGGTTACGGTCAATTGTTATCTTAAGTTTCATAATCGGTTCTCCTTTGTAAGCTTACATCTGAATGATATTATTAACTTCTGATTTTTTCAATAGTTTTCACGCATTCGGCGAGTTCCAAAAACTATTCGGCAGAAAACCAAAAAATTTTTTTAAAAAAGTATTGACAAAGTGAATTTCTCGCGTTATAATAACGATAACGATTATCGTTAGCGAAAGGAGTGAGACAGATGCACGCTCAAAGACACAGCAAACAAAGAGATGCGATTCTTGAAAATCTTTGTTCACGCTATGACCACCCCACCGCCGAGGATCTTTACTTCTCGCTGAAGCCGGAAATACCGGCGCTGAGTCTCGCGACGGTTTACAGAAATCTTGCCCAGCTTGAAGAAGACGGAAAAATAATCAGAATCGAATCGGGAACAACCAAAAGATTCGACGGCAACGTTAATCTCCACTATCACCTCTCCTGCATAAACTGCGGCGGTGTTTTCGATGTGTTTATGGATAACGACTGCGGTCTTTGCAAAAAAGCATCGGAGGTTTTTGACGGGAAAATAACAGGTCATTCGGTTTTATTCACAGGCTACTGTTCCGCTTGCAACAAGCAGGTCGGATAATCAAATAAATCTATAAAAAAAATTATTAAACTATATTTTGGAGGAAATTTGTTATGAAAAAGTTTGTATGTTCAGTTTGCGGTTATGTTCACGAAGGCGATTCGGCACCCGAATTCTGCCCCCAGTGCAAGGTTCCTGCAGAAAAATTCAATGAGCAGAAGAGCGGCGAAATGTCGTGGGCAGCAGAGCACGTTGTAGGCGTTGCAAAGGGCGTAAGCCAGGAAATTATTGACGGTCTCAGAGCTAACTTCGAAGGCGAGTGCTCGGAAGTAGGTATGTACCTTGCAATGGCAAGAGTTGCTCACCGTGAAGGCTATCCCGAAATCGGTCTTTACTGGGAAAAGGCAGCATATGAAGAAGCAGAACACGCAGCAAAATTTGCAGAGCTTCTCGGCGAAGTTATCACCGACAGCACAAAGAAG
>JAZSLR010000152.1:0-72584 GCA_045535475.1 Acutalibacteraceae bacterium
AAGAAAAGCAGGAGCCTTGGCTCGCTGCTTTGAAAGAATTATCCGAAAACGGAAAGTTCAGCAAGAAAAAGCTGAAGCTGCTTTATGATGCAACAGAACTTTTTAACTCTCTCCCCGAAGAAAAAACAAATCCCGTACTCATACACGGCGACCTCAATATAATGAACATAATGGCTAACCCCAAAACTTTGGAACTCACGGCTTTCATCGACCCCTGCGGCAGTCTTTGGGCAGACAGAGAATATGATTTGTTTCAGTTTCGCAATATGTGGGGCGATGCCTACGGTCTGTATGAAACATACAAACAAAAATATAAATTATCCGAATATGCGGATTTCAGAGTTGCTTATTACGGTGCAATGAATGAAGCACATTGCCGTTTGGGTGGCGGTCTGATTATGCCGCTTTGGGAAGTTTTATGCAATAATCGTCTGAAAAAAGAAATGAAAAAGCTGAAAGAAAAGATGTGATTCAATGAACATAGGCGAACTCGTAACCGTCAAGACGATAGAGAAAAACACTCTTGAAAAACACACGCCATACAGTGCAGAAATCCGTTTGTTTTCCTGCGTTCAGCAAGGCGATATTGATTCATTGATGATGCAGATTAAAAATCTTGATTCCCTTATTGTTATGGGCAAAATGTCTGACAATGAATTGATGCAGCATAAATATATGGCTGTCAGCGCAATTACTCTCGCAACCCGATATGCAATACAAGGCGGACTTAACGAAAGCAAAGCCTATGAATTTTCGGACAGAGTAATTAAAACGATTGATTCGCTTACGGACAAAAATGAAATATTTATGTGTCTCGGTATTGAAATATTAAAACTGACACAGGATGTTAAAAAGAACAAGAAGCAGCCTGAGTTTTCTCCGCATATAAGAAACTGCATCAAATATATAAACGAAAACCTTTGTAAAAAAATAAGTGTTTCTGCCGTTGCGGAGCATTGCGGAATTTCCGCCGATTATCTGTCACAGATTTTCAAAAGGGAAATCGGAGAAAATCTAAGTTCATATATTTTGAGACAAAAACTTGAAAAAGCGAAGAACTTGCTTCTCAACGGAGTGTCATCAAAAGAAATATGCATTGAAGTCGGCTTTTCTTCACAGGCATATTTTGTAACGGTGTTTAAGAGATTTTACAATATGACACCATCGGAGTATATTAAAATAACCAGAAATAATGCATAAAGGTTTTAACTGCTCTCCTCGTGAGGGCATTTTTTCATTCAATAACTGTAAATTTACCGAAAAATCGACACAAAGTACCACAAAACGGACAGCAAATGCTATATAATTGAGATAAAGGAGTGGTAATATGTATTTAAAATTAACCATACAAGAACGATTAAAAGATTTGAGAACAGAACAAAAACTGACTCTCGAACAGCTTGCTAAGAAAACAGGTATTTCCAAATCCGCACTCGGCAAATACGAAACCGAAGAATACAAGGATATGAGTCCGTTCAATCTTGTCACACTTGCGAATTTCTACGGTGTTTCAACCGATTATCTGCTCGGTCTGACTGAACAAAAAAATCACCCGAATGCAGACATCAACAATCTGCATTTGAGTGATGATATGATTGATTTACTTGAAAGCGGTAAGATTAACACAAGGCTGCTTTGTGAGATTGCAACCCACGAGGATTTCAGAAGATTTCTGACCGATATTGAAATCTATGTTGACCGGATCGCCGATATGAGAATCAACGATTTGAATGCCGTTCTCGGTGTTGTGAGAAATGCGGCTATGGAGAAATGCTCTGATGAAAACGATTTATATGTCCGCACTTTGGAACTTGCGCAGGTTGATGAAGATGAATATTTCAGCCATGTGATACATAAGGACCTTGACCGTATAATCAGCACAATTCGTAAAAATCATAAAACCGACAGAACAACGGCAGACACAGTTTCACCTGCGGCAGATGCACAAAAGCAGTTGCAGGATGCATTGAGTTTTGAAGGCAGCGACGAAGAAAAGAAGGTCAGAATGTATCTCAACTCTCTCGGCATCGACTACGACTCTCTTACGAAAGAGGAGCTTGTAACACAAATAAACATTCTCAAAAAATCAAAGCATATGAAAAGTCCGTATAGTCAGAGAGGGAAAACTAAAAAGAAACGCAAATGAGAAAAGCAGGTAATATATTTTTGGTCAGGATAATTATAAATTTTATTTAAAAAGTCTTTTAAATCTTTTCCATTTTTAAATCCACCTTATTAAAAAGAGATTTTGTCGACCACCCATTATCTACACATATATATCTTTCTTCTTTATTTACAAATCGTGTTGTTATTATCTGCAATTTGATGGGATTTATACTGCACAGATTTACTTTTTATGTTCGTTATGATATAATAAAGTGCGGAACTGTTTTATGCTGCTTTGAAGGCTATTAAGCAATATATCAACAATTCATATTATGTAAGGAGCCGAAGCTATGGCAACAATCTGCGTAAAACCCAAAAATAATAAGAATGTGGATAAGAAGTCGCGTGTATGGTTCACCTGCCATCCTGACGATTTCGACGCTTGTTTTGATGTTGTTAGCAAAGATATCTTCCTTACGCACGATTGTGCGTTTTACTATACCGAGGATATGTCCGAAGTGATGACGGATGAAGAAAAGGAACTTGATCTCGGACGAAGCAACCTGGTTGTCGTTCCCGTCACAAAAAAACTGTTGACAACACCGAATCGTGCGATGGACGAGGATGTTCCGTATGCACTGAAAAAGCATATCCCTGTGTTGCCCATTCGGATGGAATCGGTGGATGACGAATTGTATTCTTCGAGATTCGGCGACTTGCAATATCTGAACCCACTGAGCAACGATCAGACCGAAATCCCTTATACACAAAAACTCAAAAAATATCTGGAATCAGTGTTGATCAGCAAAGAATTGGCGGATCGCATCCGTCATGCGTTTTACGCTTATATCTTTTTAAGTTATCGCAAAGTGGACCGCGGTTTTGCCAACACGCTGATGCGCTTGATTCACAGCATTCCAGATTGCCGTGACTTTGCTATATGGTTTGACGAATTCCTGACCCCAGGCGAAAGCTTCAAAGTGAATATTGAAAAGGCACTGGACAATTGCAAATTGTTTACGTTACTTGTCACTGAGCGGCTGTTCAAGAAAAATGTGGAGGAAAACGGTGAAGAAGTAGATAATTTTGTCATCGCTAACGAACTGCCAATGGCAAAAGGGAAGCGTGCCGAAAAAGGAACGGAGATCTTCGCCGTTGAAATGGAAGATGCCGGCGAAGATGCACAGTCGCGACTGGAAGCGGATGAGTATATCCGTTTTGATGATGCGGCATTTCGCGAGCGGTTTCTGGCGGCGATTTCGAAAATTGAATACGATGTCGTGGATACACCTGAACATGCATTCTTGATGGGACTGGCATATCTTGAGGGTATTGATATGGAAGTGGACCGCGAGCGCGCCGTCGCTTTGATCGAATCTGCCGCCGAAGCAGATCTCGCTGAAGCAATGGAAAAACTGATCCGTATGTACAAGGACGGTGTCGGTGTGAATCGGGATGAAACTGTCGCACAGATGTGGAGCAAACAGCTTGCCGAACACTATTTCAAGCGGGTTTTCGCCGCCGATGGAACCTTAGCATCCAAAGAGCCGCTGTTCGAATTGTTTTCACATTATGCGGACAAATACTTTACAGAAACAATCAAAGCGTTTCTTTTGTATACTGATAAACATCTGACAGAAGATGTTATTGCGGAATTGTATGGCCTGATGATGCAACAAGGAATATGCGAGTATACCTTGTTTTTTGAAGCGTGCAAAGAGATGGAAAAGCATCGCGAAGAGACGCAGTGCGCTTTGTTGCTGGATATTCTGCAAAAATCTGCCGAGAGTATTTATCCTACGTATGGACCTCTCTTCTGGTATGTGCCGGAGTATGAACTCTATAAGCCACTTTTGTTGGCGCTAGACACCATAAAAGACAAGCCGTATTTCACCAAAGCGCTTGCTCTTACGCGAGATGTATGTTGGATCTTCGGGCGATATAATACCGCTGCCGAAGTCACCGACCACGTGAACGGCAAAGCATTGTTCGATGTGGCTGATAATAGGCGAAAAAAACGTCTTTTATTTAAGAAAAAAGAGCTTGTCGGCGTGCGCCGTGGCCTGTGTGAGTTGTTCTTCACGGGCGACACAGCCGAAACGGGTTATGAAAACATTTATCCTCGTTGCTTTAATTTGGCTGAAGCAAAGCATTGGAAAGAATATGGGCAAGGCATATATGGCCGCATGTCGACGGCATTTGAGGATGAACTTGGACTGTATTCCCACGAGATGTTCAGCGAACTGGGTGGTGAATATATCGGCATCGTGGCCGCGCCGTATGATAAAGAACGGCTCGAAACGGTATTGCCGCAAAAATCCTGCAAAAAGATGTGCGGACTCTTCTTGTCGCCGACGGATAGCATAAATATCGAGCAGCTTGCCGTCAACGCCCGTCATGTGCGATGTGTATATATTCCCGAAAATGCCGCAAAGGTCGACAAACGATGGAAGCGGGAGAACGGGTTGTTTGTTGCTCAAACTGCACTGCTGTATTTTCACAACACCGTTTGTCTGCCAGACAGCGTGACGGAAATTGAAGAGAGTGCTTTTGCCGACTGCACCTTTCTAACATCGATTACGATACCCGAGGGTTTGACGATAATCGGAGAAAATGCGTTTAGAGATTGCACCTCTTTGATATCGGTCACCATCCCCGACGGTGTGAGGACAATCGGAGAGAGGGCCTTCCGGGGTTGCACCTCTTTGGCATCGGTCACCATTCCCGACAGTGTGACGGCAATCGGAACGAGTGTCTTTCGGGGTTGCACATCTCTGGCATCGGTCACCATCCCCGATGGTGTTACGACTATCGGACGGTGGGCCTTTATGGAATGCACATCTCTGATCTCAGTCACCATCCCCAACGGTGTGACAACAATAGGAGTGGGTGTCTTTTGGGGTTGCACCTCTTTGATATCGGTCACCATCCCCGATGGTGTTACGACTATCGGAGAGAGAGCGTTTTGGGGTTGCACCTCTTTGATATCGGTCACCATCCCCGACGGTGTGACAACAATCGATTGGATGGCCTTTGCTGATTGCGCGTCTATGACATCGGTCTTTATTCCCGACGGAGTGACTAAAATCGGAGAGTGGGTTTTTAAGGGTTGCACATCGTTGGTATCAGTCACCATCCCTGACGGTGTGACAGAAATTGCAACGAGCGTCTTTCGAGGTTGCACCTCTCTGAAATCAGTCACTATCCCCGACGATGTGACAACTATCGGGGAGTGGGCTTTTGAAGGTTGCACATCGTTGATATCAGTCACGATTCCCGACAGTGTTATGACAATCGGACGATGTGCTTTTAAGAGCTGTACCTCTCTGGAATCGGTTACTATCCCCGACAATGTGATTGAAATCGGAGAGGACGTGTTTGCCGATTGTCAACTTTTGTGTCGCATCATCAACTGCCCGCTAGGATATTCCCATTCTTATCTGGGGGCACCCGAGGATGTTGTGCAATACGCTGATGTGACAGAGGAAGAAAAAGTTTTCGTCGTACCTCCTGGAACAGTGAATGTTACAAGAGATACACTTCCCCAAAAAAAGCGTAAGTTTGTGAAACAGATTGTCCTTCCAGATAGTGTGAAGGAAATCGGATGGAGTGCCTTTAAGGATTGTACTTTTCTGACATCGGTCACAATTCCCAACAGTGTGAGAATAATAGGGAATAATGCTTTTGCCGGTTGCACTTCTCTGCAGTCGGTCACCATTCCCTACGGTGTGATAGAAATCGGAGAGAGAGCCTTTTGTGGTTGCACATCTCTAACATCAATTAACATTTCCACCAGTGTGACAACAATCAAATGGATGGCCTTTGCCGATTGTCGGCTTTTACACCGCATTATCAGCTGCCCGCCGGGATATTCCGCTTCCTATCTGGGAGTGTCGGAGGAGAGCGTGCAATATGCCGATGTGAAAGAGGAAGACAAAATTTTCGTTGTACCGCCTGGAACAGTGGAGGTTACAAGGAATACGCTTCCCAAAAACAAGCGTAAGTTTGTGAAACAGATTGTCCTTCCCGATAGTGTGAGGATAATCGGAGCGAGTGCCTTTGAGGATTGTACTTCTCTGACATCGGTCACTATCCCCGACGGTGTAACGACTATCGGACTGTGGGCCTTTAAGGATTGCACCTCTTTGACATCGGTCACCATTCCCGACAGTGTGACGGAAATCAGAACGAGCGCCTTTTCAGGGTGTGCCTCTCTGACCTCAATCACCATTCCTAACAGTGTGACGAAAATTGAAGAATGGGCCTTTGTTGATTGCGCATCTATGACATCGGTCATTATTCCTGACAGTGTGACGGAAATCGAACGGTGGGTATTTCGCAGTTGCACCTCTCTGACCTCGGTCACCATCCCCAACAGTGTGACAACAATCGGGGAGGGTGCTTTTATGGAATGCACCTCTCTGACATCAGCCGCGATTCCCGCCGGTGTGACTACCATCGAAGAGAGTGTCTTTGATGGTTGTACCTCTCTGACCTCGGTCACCATCCCCAACAGTGTGACAACACTCGGTGGGTGTGTTTTTAGGGGATGCACTTCTCTGACTTCGGTCACTATCCCCAACAGTGTGACGAAAATCGAACGGTTGGTCTTTCGCAGTTGCACCTCTCTGACCTCGGTTACCATCCCCAACAGTGTGACAACAATCGGAGGGGGTGCTTTTATGGAATGCACCTCTCTGACCTCGGTCACTATCCCCAACAGTGTGACAACAATCGGTATGAGTGCCTTTGAGGGGTGTGCATCTCTGGCATCGGCCATTATTCCCGATAGTGTGGCAACAATCGAAAAGAATGCTTTTGAAGGTTGCACATCTCTGATATCAGTCACCATATCCAAGCGTGGTAAGGTAATTGAAGATGGTACTTTTAAGGGATGCAATAGCCTGATGGCGATCACGATTCCCGTCGGTGTGACAGCAATCGGTACGAGTGCCTTTCAGGATTGCACCTCTCTGGCATCGATCACCATTCCCGACGGCGTGACAACTATCGGACGGTGGGCCTTTGATGGGTGTACATCTCTGACATCGGTCTCGATTGCCGCTTCGGTGAAAACCGGCAACGACGCCTTTGACGGCTGTACAGGTCTCAAAGAGATCACTATATCTCGCCGCTTCGAGGACGATTTGCCGCGTATTTTCAGTGGTGTGGATCTGTCGCAGATGACAATTCATTGGCTATAAGCGCTATTTCTCATATACTTACCTATTTAATAGTTCTTTATATGTATACCACACATTAAAAATATCACTAATCAAAACCCCCGGCTGAGCCGGGGGTTTGCACTGCCCCTTCAAGGGGCGATTACTGGCTTTGCCCCTAAAAGGGGCTTTGAAGGTTTAGCAGCGCATTACTGTCACTGGCAGCCGCTCCCGAGCGGCTGTTTTATTTTGCCTACTTGGTCTTGCTACCCGTAAACGGGTCTATGTACTCTTTCATTGTCACTTGGTCTACTGCGTAATCTTCTTCAAGCTGATTCCTTATGTGTTCTGCTATTTGCTTTTTGTTTCGACCGACTGTATCTACATAATACCCTCTGCACCAGAAACTTCTGGAACCATACTTGTATTTTAAATTTGCGTGTCGGTCGAAAATCATCAATGTACTTTTTCCCTTGAGATATCCCATAAATTGTGCTACACTTATATGCGGCGGGATACTTACAAGCATGTGGATGTGGTCGGAACACGCTTCCGCCTCAAGTATTTCTACATCCTTTTGCTCACACAATTTTCTCAATATTTGTCCGATATCTTTTTTAAGCTCTCCGTAGATTACTTTTCTCCTATATTTAGGAGCAAAAACTATGTGATACTGACATCTGTACTTTGTGTGGGATGAACTTCTTATTTCGCTTTCTTTTTTCATAAAAATTGAACCTACTTGTATTTTAGTAATGCGGCTGCCAAACCACTACTATTATACTTGGAGGTTTGATTTTCTTTTAAGCCTTTTGGGCTTGCTTTGAGCTCGCCCGTTTTGGCTTTACTGAAGTCTTTTTTCACCCCGGCTGTACCGGGGGTTTATTTCCTCACCTAAAGGCACCAACAACAAAAGCGAGGTGAATTTCACCTCGCTTTATATCTTTCGACTAGACTATGTACCCCAACGCAAAACCTATCCAACTGTGTCAATGTTATATGTAACGGGTCGCCTTCGCGGATACGCATTGTGCGGCGGATTTCTTTGGGGATGACGACTCTTCCCAAATCATCAATTCTTCTGACAATACCAGTGGCTTTCATAATATATCTTTCTCCTTTTTCAGACAAATCTTGATGTTATTATTTGTGAAGTGAGGAGATTTATACTTTTTGGATTAATAAGAAAGCAACTTTAAAAAACATGAAAATATTGAAAGTTCAGCTTTTTGAAATGCTTAGTCTTTACGGCAGAATTATCTTTCTGTTGACGGGTCACTGTTGTAAGGTTTCAGTTTGGCTTGTTCAACCGTTTTCTTTGCAATCATCTGCGTTCGCTGTAATCTTCCATCTGACGGTTTTTCCACACTTCGTCAATCATCGGCTGCCAGTTTTGTTCTTCCACAATCATATCCGTAAGATTGCTGAACTGCTGATATGTAAACCACGGGATTTGCATTTCTTTAGTCATCATAAACAACTTCTGAAAGCTCCAATCCATTTCGTTTTTGAATTTGCTTCGGAAGTGATTCTGAATTACAAAACACAACCGCCACAGAGGAAAATCACTCGAATAATCTTTCCACTTGCCGGGAATGTTGCCGTAATCTTTACTGCGGGGAACCTGAATGAACTGCAACACAGACCACTCATACGATTCCCATATGAGCTGAAGAAAAACATCATCATTGATGAGATAATTATACTTATCCGTGTAAAGAACTTCATACGGATTTCTCAGAATTTCAAGATATTGCTTACGCTTTGAAACCAATTCTTTCGGCAACGCATAAAAAAGCGGCAGCCACGCAAGATGACTGTCCTGCGGAATCGTAATTATCTGATTCGGGAGTTTAACAACATAACTGTTTTCACAATATCTGCTAATTCAATTACCTCGTTTCAAAGAATTTTGTTCTCCCACTTATAAAGGAGTGAAACAGAATAAATTTTTCCTAAACATTAAAGAATTTACATTTTGTTCAAAATATAGTTTACTCTAAAAAAACTCCACTCACTTTATATGGAATGAAAGCAAATATATTTTTCCTGTAATTTCAAAAAAAATAAAAAATGTTTGCCCTCACTTATTATGGAATGAGAATGCAAAAATTTTTCCCGAAGATTGACGAAAAAAATAAAAATATTTCAATTTCGCAACAAACAAATGTTTGTTGTTATTTTATATCAGTTTTTCTGCGGTGTCAATAGGTGAAAATATCTCAATTTAATTCTAAGTTTGTATACCGAATGAAATAAGGAAAAAATGAAAGAAATTTTGATATGAACACTTTATTATTAAACAACTTGAAAAAGTTCAGACAATCGTATCCAAGATTAATCGCCTAATCGATAAAATCGATATGTTATAGTTGTATTCCAAAAGCTCACCTAGCATAATGGGACTGTCGGAAAGCGAATAGATATTGTTCAAATATTCTTCGTCATCAAAACTCTCAATAGCTTTTTCTTAGCTGGTAATATTGAACATCTGAAGTATTCTTTTTTCAACATCGGTGAATAAATCAAAATTTGTATTGTCAATGTTTTGAAAAAATTAAGCAACAAATTTAACCCTCTTCTCGAATCAATCGAAGTACACATTGCTAATGCAACATTATAAATATTTATTTGTTTTATTTAAAATAATGTTGAAAAAAGATGAAAAATAGCTTATAATATTGAAATAAAAATAAAGGAGTTGGCAACATGGCAAAGGAAAATGACAAACTTACATTGCTTTTTAACACAATTAATGAAGCAAAAAACAGCTTGATGGAATCCTGGAACAAAAACGACAAACACTTTCCTTACAGTTTTGAAAAAAAAGAAGCAGGTCTGATGTCTGATTTGATAGGTTCAACTTCCATTCTCCTTATGCTTATTGCGTTCAGAAGAGAATCAGAAGTAATAAACAAATCCGATAAAACCAAGATTGCTGAACTTGTAAACTCTATTTTCCCTGAGATCCTCGAAACAATTGAAAAAAACGGATTTGTTGCCACGCCACTTGTGGCTGTTGAAGACGCAAACACTCTTTTTAACACCGAAACAGGTTACACGGATACCGTATCATGGGCTTTGTCCGCTTCTCTTCTTGCCCGATTTGCAGAGTTTCACAATATTATAAAAATTTCCTCAAAAGCTCACGATGCAATTTTTACCATTATAACACAAAGTTTCAAACAGCTTATTAACGGTCAAAGCGAAGATGGTTGTTGGGGATTTATGACAAGCGGCGGAGCAAAAAGCTCTCTTTATTACACCTATGCCGCAGGTATCGCTCTCGGAGATTTCTTCGACTATGCGGTTGGTGAAATCAAAGAAGTTGAAAATTCCAATAGTGGTTCCGTCGGAGGAACAAAATATAAAGACCACGATTTGCTCAACCATCTGAAGGATAAACTCGGAACCGGGGATGTTGCAGTTATTGCTGAAAATGCAAGAAAGAAACTTAGCGGTTGGCTTTTAAACACCTGTTTACCTGCACTTTCAGATTTATCCCAGTGCAAACTCCAAAATGCGGAAATGGAAACAAGGGTAGGAATGTTCTCTCACAACATGACAGTCCAAGAAGATTTGAATTATTTTAAGCTTTATTATACTTATTACATCATCGATCTTATGGTTGTATCTAAAACCGATGAGGATTATAAAACTATTTTTAATAACAGGGCTTTACCTGAATATTCAGAAGTGTTCAATGCTATAAAGTTAAAATGTGATTCGGATTACGAAGATTATTTCTTTGGTGAGGATACTATTGCCCAGAAAGGAAGTTTATACTGGGAAGAGCTAGTATCTCAAGCTATTCATTCATCCAGATACCAGTATTCAAATGCAGCAAGAACAGGCAAGGAGTTCTTTGATGGTGAAGCATCCGAACTGAATCTGAAATGGGAAAACCCAAACTATAATAGCTCAATCAAAACTATTTTTAAAAAGTTGAAGAAGAATCTGACAGACCCTGCGCTTGTTCCTATGTCACTGCGTGTTAATGCAATGTACGGATACTATATTTGTGAACAAGCTGATATTACCGTAGATAACCTGTTTGAGCAAATTTGCGGAGATGTTTCAAAGATATCCGACGAAAAGCATGTTGCGGGTCTGTGGGATACTCTTGGTTATAATCTTCTTGTTACTGAACGCTCAATTGAAGCATTGGTAGATTATTATGACTATATTATTAAAGTTGGAGAAAAGGGTGTTGCTCAGAAATCCGATTTTGAAGAAAGCTTTAACAAGAAAATTTACGAATGTCTGCTCAGCGAAGATGCTCAGAACATAATTCATCCCGACGGTGCTGAAAATGACTCCGTTTCCGATTATCTGAAAAGCGATGAAGGTCAAAAAGTGGTTCGTCAGATTATTTCGGAAGACAGCGGAATTGTCAGGAACTATTTCAACAGTGATGAAGGTAAAAACCAGCTACAGGAAATTGTCAGAGATCTTTTCGGTAATAATGTACCTTCTGCAACTTCGGGTGCAAAAGCACAGGTATATTCTGATGATTACAATGAACTGGTTAATACCGTTGCGATGATTAATAAACTGCTTAAGAGCGCAGATTTCATCGACAGCGATAATGAACTTCAGAAAGAATTGCTTCTTCTTTACAAGAATCTGGATAAGTTCGCCTTATATAATCTTCTCACAAAAGTATATAAGAAAGAAGAAAATGAAACAGACACAACTTACAAAAAGCGTATTTGTGAAATGGCAGAAAAAATTACTGACGGATATCGTGATCTTATAGCAACACATGCACCTTATGCAGGCACAAATCAGGGGGATCTTTCACGAATGTATAATAGATTGAAGGACTCCTCTTTCGGTGAAAACTAAACAATTCAGCTAAAAGGAGATATATCCTATGTTGTCAACCAAATGTTACACATTCTATTCGTATAAAGGTGGCTCGGGTCGCAGTACAACAGCGATTAATACCGTAAAACATCTCATTGATGAGCTTGGTGTTTCTGAAAAATCTCCAATTCTTCTGGTAGATGCCGACCTGGAAAGCGCTGGTCTTACCTATTTTTTCAAGTTGGAGAAAAAGTTCACAAATAATTTCCGTGAATCCATACATACAACAAAGCTTCTTAAAGATGCTGATAATATTCTTGAGCAAGACGGTAAGATTATATTCGGAAAAGAGGAAGATGCAAAAAAACCGTTAAATCCTGTCACGGTGAACCGTCTGAAAAATCTCTATGGCAAAAGCACAAAGGAAATTGATGTTATATTCAGCAAGGATTTCAGAATGCCTTCTTATGCAGCAAATATGCTTCAGGATATTGCTGAAATTCACGAAAAAAATGAAAAATCCGGTCGTAATACCCTCGTCGCAGAGGAGATACCTTTGACCAGATATGATCTTCCTAAAATAATGGATGAATTGGTAAAGCTTCAGGAAAACAGCGATTCTTTAACCGAAGAACAGCTCAAAGAGCGCAAGATTGATATTATCTGTTCTTATCTTCCCGCAAATCAGTTTGTTGATATTTCGGAATATTTTGATTGCGAAGAAGGATGCGTTAAATTTTTGGGTGTTGACGTAAAATATCAAGGAGAACAAACGGTAAGAACATCTGCAACGGATTCCCTTGATTTGTTAATTAATTATTGTTCAAAGATGGGATATGCTGCTGTTATTTTCGACAGCGGAGCCGGCGTTCAAAGTACGGCGCATGCACTCAATATTTCTTCTGATGTTATTGTTTATTGTATGCGACCTACTCTTCAATTTATCAAGGGAACCAACACACAATTATCGAATTACGAGAACGAACTCAAAGTAAAAACAGGAGAAAAGAAAAAAGTAATTCTTCTGCCTACGGCGGTTTCGATTGCACAAGACAACGCTCTTCTTCGCAAGAAAAGTTTTGACAATATAAATGAATTGGTTGAAAATCACAAGAAATATACAGACAGCACTTTTTGCTCCGAAGATAATTCTCTCAACGAAGTTGATCTCTTCAAATGGAACGAAATGATTCTCGGAGTAAAAAATCTTTCCCTGTTCAACGCATCGACACAAGAAATTCTCAAACAATATACAGATGAAAAAACTATGCCTGAGGATGCAAAGAGAGCATATGAAACATATGCTGCTTTGGCCAAAAGAATTGTATTTAACTCGTGAGGGAAACATAAATGATAACATATGAAAAATTAGTTTACGAACAAAAATTGATTTCTCCTTCTGTTGCGGAATTTTTGTTCAACCTTAATGATGATATGGGCATCAGAATGCTGAGGTCTCCGACAAAGTGGCCGAGAACAGCATATAATATCTGTTTGCTTTATTCAGCCCTTATTCAGGCATTTGTTATCGGAAAAGCACTCAATGAAAGTAACGTCAACGAGAATTTCACAATAGAGGATCTTAATATTTCCCGATCCGCATTGAACTCGCTTAAGAGCTATTGGAATGTGGAAGAAAAAAAAGATCTTGCCGACGAGCTTTCGGCAATATCTTTTTTGATCAGCTGGTGTAACTGCGGCATTGATGAAATAATCGGAGATCAGAGTGCAATTTCTCCGATAACTTCAGCATACAGTAAATATCTGTCACAAGCATCTCTTGGTTCGCTTACTGAGGAACAGTTTATGAATTTCCTCAGAGCTCTTCCTTTGCTCAGGTATACAACACTTGATTTGAAAGAGCAAAAAATCATTTTTGATACCGGCAAGGAGCATATTGAAACCAAATGCGTTCCTTTCATAACATTCTGGGATGAAAAAGTCTCCCATACGGTTGCCAAGCAAACCACTAATTGTTATATTTTCACTTCTGTAAGTGCATCGGAAGAGTATGATGAATTAATTTTTAACGGTATTCAGCTTAACAGTTACAATGCTGATAAACCCAAAATTAAAAGAATCCGCCGCAATGTAACCAGAAACGAAAGCCTTAAGGCGCTTTGTAAGATTGTTGGCATGGAATCGGATTGGTTTCCGATTGAGAACAGCTGTTGTGATTTGCTTTTCTTAATTAAACTGACAGAGGCAGCTGCTTCAATTTCAGAGAGCTACTGGAAGAAGAACCGTCAGCATTTCAAACAGTTTGAAAAAACTATTCTAAAGTTGCGCGAGTTGTTCAAAGGCAGTGAATTTTATTATAATATCTCAACAGAAAAAGAGCTGGAAAACCACGAACAGATTAAAAACAAGTTCATGGAACTTTTTATAAATCACGGCCTTTATAAAAGCATGTACTGTTTGTTTCAGGATGACCAGTCAACAAATGACAGTAAATATATTTTTGAGATGTTTCTGGACTATTTAAAAAAAGAAAACATTATTGATGAAGAACAGAAGCAAAAATATATCGAGTTATGCAATAACACCATAGAGCAGCATAAATTTAAGCTTGAAAAAATCACAAAAAAAGATTTATTAAAATATAATAAAAGGTCTCATGAAATTGAAGCTGAATGGCGCGCTTATTATGTGTTGAAAGCAGCAGGATTGACTGTAGAAAAACTTTTTGCGGATCAAGAAGAGATTCTTTCCATCGACGATTATTGTGCTTTATTAATAAACTCAAGCTCCGATATAATGGATGATTTAAGCGACGTTCTGCAATTGCTGGTTGTTTTTTATGGCAGTCTGATTAATACCGAAGCACCTTATAATGAAGAAAATCATTTGCAGGAGATAAAAGCATATAAAAAAGCGATTCAGGGTTTTTCCGTAGAGCAGCTGTTTAATGAATTTGTCTCAATTGCAGAAAAATCTCAGGATAACCGTATCATTTATGATCTTCTGGGCCGCAAGAAAATCTGTGACCTTGAAACATTAACAAACTTCAAGAACGATATTCTTTCTGCCATGGCAGGTAATACTTCCGAATCCGAAGAAACAAAAAACTTAAACAAATATGTTTTTGTAAGTTATGCTCATGAGGATCAGGAAAGAGTCAAAGCTTACGTTACCCGTTGGAAAGAATTGGGTTATGATATATACTGGGATGTTGACCGTTTTAAACCCGGAACTAATTGGGAAGTCAAGGCGATAGATGCCATTAAAAATCCTTCCTGCGCCTGTGTTTTCTGGTTCCTGAGCGAAAATATGGTTTTCAGCAAGCCAATATGTACAGAAATTGAAGTTTCGGTAAAACAAATATCTGAACGCGGTGTTCCGAATGAAAAATTTATTATTCCCATAAATTTAGAGGATAAGCAGCCCGAAGCATATCTCGAACCTGCAAGCAAAAAGACGGAGGAAAAGTATTATTACTGTGCAGATACTTTCAGAGACGTTTTAAAGCAGGACCGTATACTGAACATCAGTTATAAAGATTCTGATTTAATGGAAACTTGTCTTAAAGAACGGCTTGTTGATGATAATGACGACAGTTTTCAGCTTGAAAAACGTGCACTCAGCGACACGGCACTTGAAATTCTGAATTTTTATGCTTTTCTCAAATATAACACAGAGGATTGCTGGATGACCAAAGAAAAATTAATAAAACATCTGGAGGAAAATCCCGATAACGATAACAAGTGTATTTTTCCGATGATTATTTCTGTAAAAGAAACAAAAATCAAACGTGACAAAATAACATTAGCGGGTTATGAAGTTATCAAAGGTAAAGACCAGCAAAAAGAAAACGGCAGTTATATTCTTTCTTCAAAGAGATTAAACGCAGATGATTACTTTTTCATTCCTAATTCCCAAAACAGTTCAGCTTCTGACGGTTCATGGGTTGTAGAACCTTTCCTTATTCCGCATGATCTTTTTTCCAAGCAAAAGCCGGAGGATACAAAATGAAAAATACCACCTTGAAAATCAAAGACGGCAAAATCAATTTCTTTTGCAAGACACATCATTGCCGGAACAGTTGCTGCGGACCCTTTTCGGGTATAACACAGGAATTGAATAACATTGACAATAGACCGTTTGATGAAATTGTTCTGACTCCCGAAGACTATGAAATTCTTTATAAAAAAGGATATGCTCACCTGATTGAAGAAGGTTACTCATCGGAAACGGGGAAAAAATATTTCAAGATGGCTCTAGAGGAGGACGGAACTTGCAAAGCTTTTATTAATGGCAGATGCAGTATACATGAATTCAGCCCCACTCTTTGCAAGGCATTTCCTTTTTATTTCGATATGTTTTCCGGCTTGTGTGCCATCAATTGTGAAGGCTTCTCTGATGAACATTGGACAGACCTCAGCAATTTCAAATCTTATTTTCTTGCCGCAAAAAAGATGTATGAATTCTGGCTTGATTTCTACACGGAAGGAATAGACAAAGAACAATGATACAGGAAAACACTCCGCTTGCAGATGCTTTGCTTAAACAAGTGAATGAAAACTATGTTGCTTTCGATGTTCCGGGTCATAAGAGCAATCACGATGACTTGATTGATTTCTTTGGCAAGAAGTGTGTGTTGCTTGACAAAAACTCGAGAGAAAGTATCGACTATCTCTGTCAACCCCGGGGAGTGATTCTCGAAGCCGAAAAACTTGCGGCAGAAGCCTTTGGTGCTAAGGATGCATTTTTTATGGTTGGGGGAACAACTTCTTCGGTTCAGGCGATGATTATGTGCGTCTGTACACCCGGTGACAAAATTATTCTTCCGAGAAATGTGCATTACAGTGTAATAAATGCCGTAATTCTTGCAGGTGCCGTTCCTGTATATGTAGAACCTCCTGTTCATAGTACTCTGGGTATCGCTCTCGGAATGCGTGTTGAAGACCTTGAACATTGCATTCGTCAGAATACAGATGCAAAGGCTGTTCTGGTAAATAATCCCACTTATTACGGCATTTGTTCGGACATAAAAAGTATTATTGAACTGGCGCATTCCTATCAGATGTATGTTCTTGCGGATGAAGCTCACGGTACACATTTTTATTTCAGCGATCAGTTGCCGGAAGCTTCCATACAATCGGGCGCAGACCTTGCTGCTGTAAGTATACATAAAACAGGAGGCTCTTTTACTCAGAGCTCAATTCTTTTATCTTCGGGAACGATTGAAAAAGAATCCGTTTCAGAAACTATCAACCTGATGTGTACAACAAGTGCATCGTATCTTCTTATGGCATCTCTGGACATTGCAAGAAAGAATCTGGCTTTGAACGGTGAACAAAAGCTTGCCGAAACAATTGCTTTGGCTGAAAAAACAAGAAATGAAATCAATAAGCTTAATGGTTTTTATGCCTTCGGAAAAGAGATTATTGATAATGATACTGTTTATGATTTTGATCTGACCAAACTCAGTATAAATTCATTTGGAACCGGTCTTACGGGCATTGAAGTATACACCATGTTAAGAGACCAACACAACATCCAACTCGAATTCGGCGACATGAGAAACTTTCTGGCAGTCTGCTCGATGTTCGATACCAAAAACGACCATCACAAACTGTTGAATGCGCTTAAAACCATTTCTGAACAATACAAAGGTTGTGGCACTGATATACCGTGCTATGAATATATTCCTCCGATTGTAAAGCTTTCTCCAAGAAAAGCGTTCTATTCCAGAAAGACCGTAATACCTGTTACGGAAGCAAAAAACAGAATTTCAGGTTGTGCTGTAATGTCATATCCGCCGGGTATACCTCTGCTTGCTCCAGGAGAGCTTATTACGCAAAAGATAATTGAACACATTGTTTTTGCTGCTAATAAAGGTTGCTCTGTCAGCGGACTTGATAAACAGATGAATATTTCTGTGATTGACTAATTCTGTTTAAATACAAACTATATTGTGTAAAAGCACCCCGGGAATCGGGGTGCTTTGTTGTTTATGCGACGACAAGCATTGACATGAGAAATTCAAATTCTATTCCGTCGATTTTTTCCTGAACCATGAGTCTTTCGGCAACAAGTTTAACCTTATCGGAATGTTCGGTCAGAAGTACGGTTGTTTTATCTTTTGCTTCGGAAATAATTTTCTGAATTTCTGAATCTATCTTTTCAGATACACTTTCTGAAAAACAATTTCTTCTGTCCAAGAAATCACCTGAATCATTTGAGAAAAACGAAATGGGACCCAAAGCCTCGCTCATACCGTACCTGGTAACCATACTCGTGGCAATTGCGGTTGCTCTCTGTAAATCATTCGATGCACCCGTTGATATGTCACCTATGAAAAGCTCCTCTGCCACTCTTCCGCCGAGCAAGGTCACAAGCGATTCGAGCATCTTCTTTTTGGATGAATATGTAGTTTCTTCAACGGGTCTCTGAAGAGTATATCCGCCTGCAAAGCCTCTGGGAATTATGGAAATCTGCTCAACAGGATCCTGATTATCAAGATAATAGCTTGCAACCGCATGTCCTGCCTCGTGATAAGCCGTAAGTTTCTTCTCGGCATCAGTCATCTTTCTAGATTTTTTCTCCGTTCCGACAAGTATCTTCAGCATGGCTTCATCGATATCATTGCTGCAGATTCTGTTTTTTGCTTTTCTTGTGGCTATCAGAGCAGATTCATTAAGAAGGTTTTTGATATCGGCACCCGTAAATCCGATTGTTGAAAGCGAAATGTCATTCAGGTTTACATCGGAAGACAGGGGTTTATTTTTGGCATAAAGCTTTAAAAGTTCAAGCCTTCCTTTCGCATCGGGATAACCGACAGTAATCTGTCTGTCGAATCTGCCCGGTCTGAGCAGGGCGGGGTCAAGAACATCAGGTCGGTTTGTTGCGGCGATTACAATTACGCCTGAATTACCACTGAAGCCGTCCATTTCAACAAGAAGCTGATTGAGGGTTTGTTCTCTTTCATCATTGCCGCCTCCAACACTTGTGCCTCTTTTTCTGCCGACGGTATCAATTTCATCAATAAAAATAATTGAGGGAGCAGCTTTCTTTGCTTTTTCAAAAAGGTCGCGGACTCGTGATGCACCGACACCTACATAAAGTTCAACAAAATCCGAACCTGAAATTGAAAAAAACGGCACATTTGCTTCTCCTGCTACGGCACGGGCAAGAAGAGTTTTGCCTGTGCCCGGAGGTCCTGAGAGCAAAACACCTTTGGGTATTTGAGCACCGAGCTTAGTAAATTTTTCGGGATGTTTAAGAAATTCAACTATCTCGGCAAGTTCACCTTTTTCCTCATCGGCACCTGCAATGTCGACAAATTTTGTTTTGATTTCATTTGCGTTTTCCGTATCCTTGCCTATGTGTGTTACAGACTGTGATTTACTTTCTGTTTCTTTGAAGAGTTTCTTTATCTTTCTGACGGAGAAAAAACTCATTCCTACAATAAGCATAAACATCATAATCGAAGGCATAAGCATAATAAACTGTAGGGCTGACGGAGAAGAAGTATAGTCGGCTTTCACAACATAGTCCATACCTGTCAGATCGGAATAGCTTTCAATGGCTTCCCGGCTGTCGGCAATAAACAAATCATTATCGGGAACAGTATATGTATACGGATTATCCGAACCCTCAATGTAATATTCAAGCTTTGAATTTTCGAGGTTGAGAGTGTATTCCGTAACTCGTCCGTCTTTGAAAAGACCGATTATTTCGTGGTATTCGGTTGGTGTGTTGTCTACTGTGTTCTTCGCACGGTCGCAGAAGAATGTAACTGCCGAAATAACCAGTGTCACAATGGCAAGGATAATTAATGCTTTCTTTTTACTTTTTTGTTTATTCATATTGAACGCCCCTTTCTTTTTTGAACAACTATATTGTATACAGTAGTTCTTACGAAAAGATTTAGGGGGAAAACAACCCCAAATGAGAAATCATCCGGGGTTGCAAGATTTATTTTCCTTTGTTGGTTTCAACTGAATCAGTTGAGGTCTTGTTATTCAATATATTTGCATTAGGTAAAGAAACAGAGTAAATATTTTTAGTGTCTTTATCCATTCGGTAATAGATTTTATCAGATGTAACATTTATGTATCGACTGTCATCTGCAACCAGTTGCTTTTTTTCTCCCGACATTATTTCTATCGAATAGAGATGTCCTTCGGCACTTAAATTCTGATAATAAATATACCCCATATAGACATTTAAATATGCGGCTTTATCATCAGATATCTTTGTCAAATCAGAACCGTCAGTTTCCATGCTGTAAATTTTGCTGTTTTCACGATTGATAAAGAATATCTTTCCTGAATAAAGATTAATGTCTTTGCCTGCTTCTTTACATATTACGCCAAATTCTGAACCGTCTGTTGCAACAGAAAATACGTTGTCTTTGCTGACAGCGTAAATTCTTCCGTCATAAATAGCAGCATCATAAACATAACTTTCGACAATTCTTTGTTTTTCCGATCCATCTTTTTTTATCCTGAAAATATTACGGTTGGAATTACTGTCAATGTAATAAATATAGTCACCGTCAATGATCAAATTTGAGCAATTATCGGAGTTGAGTTTTTCTCTGCCTTCTCCGTTGGATTTTATTCTGTAAATTGAGCTTCCGTCATCAACGTTTGCATAATAAACATATTCGCCGTCCGAACATATGCACCATGTATTATCTGTGTTAAGCCTGATATTAATACCATTTTCTTCTTTATAGAGGTACCAGTTATCATCATGATTCTGGTAATAAACAATACCGTCTTTTTCGAAAACCAAGCCGTCATTAACCATATTTCCGTCAGAAAACTGTTCTTGTTTTAAAACTGTAAGCTCGTTGTTTACAACATCAATTTCTTTTTCAGTTTTTTTAATTAATGCACCTAAAACTACACATCCAATAAGCATGGTTGTAATAAATATTATAAATAAAATTTCTCCGAGTTTAAATTTCTTTGTTTGTTTATTGTCGGAGGATTTATTTTGATTTGTATCAGAGCCAAGACTCTCTCGGGATGCTCCTAAAGAAATGCGAATACTATTCAGCAAATTTTTTATATCTTCTGATTTGTCGTCTATTTTTTTAATTGCGACAACCTGATCCAGGGAAATTAAAAGTTCAAACGAATCATTAAGAACAAATTTTTCCAATTGAATAGGAAAGATGGGTTTTCCATAATGGATTGCTCTTTCCACTTCTCTAGGAACCCAGTGTGATTCTTGAGCTGATTTTGTTAGCAAAAGGACGAAACAAGAGCACTTCTTGATTGCTTTGTTTATAACTTCGGTATAGTTACTTCCTAGCGGTATATCGTAAGGTGCCATCCATGTTTTTATATTATTTTTATTTAGAAGATTTCGCATTGCGTCAGCAGACGCTTGCTTTTTTGAGCTATAGCTTATAAAAACACAACCATAATCGGTGGAAATTTTTTCTTTTGTCTTGTTTGTAGATTCTTCCGGATTTTCTTTACGCCATAACTCGATGATTTCTTCTTCACTTAATGATAATAACTCAGAAAGGCTGTCTTCAGTGACAGGGTCTTTTTTCTCGGAACATAACTCTTTGAGCTCATCATCACTTAATGATAGCATTTTGAAAAGCTCGTCCTTGGTTTTTTCAGGTACGGTAAGAATAAAAATATCACAATTATCGTAATCGGTTGAATCTATCGTGTATGTTCCGTCAGAATTTTCAACAACTCTTTCGCTATATTCGTTTCTAAATCTTAATGTGTTAAGTTCATTAATCTTATTTTCTGTTTCCGGAAAAAGCGATATGAAGTTTTCGGGCGAAAAAACAAGAGCTTTTATGCTAACTGAAAATTGTCTGCACAGATTACTTGTAATTATTGACGACGAGATAAAGTTTGCAATATTGAATAAATTTTTGGAACCAAAATCGCCAAAAGATGATGTGACAAAAATAAGTTCGATTTTGTTGTCATCAAAGTAATTATCACTAAAATAATTATCTGTAACTGACTCGAAATTCAATTTGTTCAGCTTTTCATTATCAAAACAAAAAAATGAGTCAGAAGGCAAATCATATCCTGTGTATATGTCGCTGTCAAGATACAGAAAACGCACAGAATCAGATGGCTTTGATTCTTTTTCAAACATTCTTAATGTTCGACATCCTATGCCGCCTAAACCAACATAAAGCTTTTTCACCAAAATCTCTCCAAATGTAATTTTTATTCCTTCGTAATCTTATATCCGAGTTTAACAATCAACTTAAGCGTTTCCATGGTAGTAACTCTGTCGTATTCCTTTTCCGATTCAGGGAGCTCATTATAAGGAACGAGGCATGGTGTTGTTTTTGTTTCGCTGTTTTTTATCTTGTCATAAGTCCAGCCTTCTCTAATTCTGCCAATTGCCCAGAGATCATGGCAGTTTTCAGCTATAAGCTCTGTAAGCTCAAGAAGTTCTGCATCAAGAGTAATATCGCTTGTGTCAATAGGTGTGGGTATATAATTGTTATTCATAACTAAAAAGCTCCTTTAAGTATTAATTGTATTATAATATATTTTTTCACCTAAATCAATCTGTTTTTAAGTGCGTGAGGGGCGGAAATCCGCCCCTTGTTGTGTTCTGTTTTAATCGAGCTTAAAATGAAACTCCTAAGAAGGACAATAACAACTCCAAAAGATAAAGTATTCTTTTCAGCATAGAAATACTCTCGTTACTGTCTTCCTGCGTTTCGGTGATATCTGTTGTTCCTCCCGAATCGCTTTCACCAACGGACTCTCCATATGGGTTCTCATATCCTTTGTTCGGAACGGGATCTTCATCTCCATCTGATATGACAGGTTTATTGGGCGAATCTATAGTGTCATCTTTCGAATTTTCATACGAATAATCGGGAAGAGGGTCGTTATAATCTTCCGTTATATCTTCTTGAATTTCGCTGTCAGACATTCGTATATAGACAAACGACTCAGCAATAAGATTTCCGGAACAGTCTCTTGCTCCGATCCAAATCTTAAACGCCTCAGCCTCACGGAGAGGTCTGCTGAATTCGGGATTGTCCTTCAATGGAATTGCACAATCCGATGTGGTTACGTTTGAACAAATAAACTCATCGATTTCATGGTATGTTCCGTCTGAATTTCTCACTTGTGATCGGATGGTGTACTCGTAATATGAAGCTCCTTCAAACGGTTTCCAGGAAATGCTACTGGGATTATCCGGACTAATCCAGACGTTTGTTTCGTTTTCAGGAATAGTAATTTCTACTTTGCCGAGAGAACTTGATGTATACTCATAGTTTGGTGTAAAGTAGCCGACCACATCATACGGAGAACGCAAGCACAGCTTCACACAACAGCCTTTATCACAACAGGATTTTGCGTTACCCTCTATGGTTTTTATGCATGAATTCGGGCCTTCGGCATCTTCAACTACAATGCCAACATGGTTAACCTGTCCATCGCCATTCACATAGTATTTATGCGGAGTAAATTTAAAATTTTCCTGCCAGGCAAAGAATATGAGATCTCCTTTGCGAGGAGTATAGCTCCCGCCATTCAGGTAAGCATCGTGCCATACACCGTCACCCCAATTTCCGCTCGAAAGGTTTGATACGGCAGAGGAACATCCTGAAAAGTTATTCAAAGTCTCTACAGGCACCCCCGCTTGACGAAACACCCAAGAAACAAAGGTTGCACACCACGGAACTTTTGTGGAAGAGCTGTTATAATACCATCTGTTGTATTCCGTCAAATCGTTAGGGCTTTCTCCGTTTCCGCTAAGTGCGCCCTCATGATAGCCGATTTGTGAGTACAAAACATTAAGAACATCTTGCTTTTGGTCACCGGTAAGGTCAACATCAAAAAGCTTCTTGCCAAATTCGGAGGATATATATTCCTGTGAACCGCTGTAACTGACTTTAGACGCATAAGACGGTAATGCAAAGCAACTTAACATAAGAGAAATTGCAATAACAGAACAAATAATTTTATTAATATGCTTCATGCTGAAAAGTCCTTTCGTTTATATGTGTTTTATGAATTATATTTTGAGAAGCTGCCGATTTTGATAACTTTATAAGGATATGCTATGTCGGATGCATATCCTTATTTAGGATTGTCTTCATAATTGCAATCACACAGCCACATCCCATTATGCCGCCTGTTCATCGCCGATTATATATTTGCTGACATATTTAATCTCTCGCGGAATACGATTAATGGTGTTGTTAAGTCGTTTATTGCGTTCCCACTTTGTAAAATTAAGTATCTCTCGTTCAGCTCTTCCGTTCTTGAAAAACTCGTAAACTCCTTTTGAACACTCCTGCTCAAACAGCCAGAATTCACCTTTGTCGTTTTTGAGATAGAAGTTGAGATTGCCGTTTTCTTTCTTGATAATAACTCTGTTTTTCATAGCCGATTTCTCCTTGCATTATAATTTTTGCTTATGGCAACCAATCGGTTGATTGCCTTTACAATTCAATTATAAACAGCAAGATTTAAAAGAAAAAATAGGGGGAGCTTTCAATAATCCTCCCTGATTATGAGTTCATTTAAAAACTGACTTAATAATCAACCACATTCCCGCGCCCCAAATCAAAAGGTAAAGACCGATTCCCGCTACGGAAGATATGGAATTTGTGAAATATGTGGCGAGAAAATCTCTGTGCTCATATATGCAGATTATGGAAATTACAAGGAATATGCAAAGAAACGCTATTCCGTATTTTAATACTCTTCTTGAAAGCATTTAAAAATCCTCCTTATCACCAACGGCGGCGTCTGCCGAATCTGGCACACAGAATGCCGATTCCCGTTCCTATTGCGGCTATAGCTGCAACAATCTTTGAGCCTATGTTTATAATCGGGAACAGCACAAATTCAAAAAGCGCAGAGCTGAAACTCGGCCAAGTGCAAACGACAATAAGCAAAAACAATCCTATTACTGAAAGACAAACTATGTCTACTATTCTTTCAGGACTTAACTCACTGATATTTCTTCGGATCATTGTAAAATCAGTTAAATCATTACGATTTCTTGCAGTGTTGTTGCGGTCTGCATTATTTCTGTTGTTGTTTGACCCGAAGACACCGGGCATATTATCCATTGACATTGTTCCATCCTCCTGTTAAGGTAAAAGTGTTTTGGCAATTATGATTTCCGAACTGCCGCCACCCTTCAGCAAAGCTTCATTGCCGTATTCCTCCTGCAGAATAACTCTGTCACGGGTAAACGGTACTGCAGATTCGCCTTCTCCGCGATAGAGAGTAAAAATAAGCCTCGGCGGTTGGCTTTTGTTTGCCATGGGCTGCATATGTGTATATTGACCGTATTCCGACAATGTTTTCTGCAAATCAACATACGGTGTATTACCGTTTAACAAAATCAAATTTCGATTAAAATTCCTTGACAGCATATCTTCGTTGTCTATAGATACGATATTTTCGTGTGAAATTACAACCGTAGTTTGCTGTCTCTGTTTCATCATACCGATTACAGATTGCATAAATCTGTTATTGAGCAAAACCGTGTCATCAAAGATACAGGTGAAATTTTGTCCTATTAAAGACTTGAGTTCCACTGCAAAATAAATTGAGAAAAATTCAGGATTGAATTCAGACGGATTTATTAGAACAACGCAGTCTCTTCCTACCAGATTACGCAGACACAGTGAGCTTTCACAGCCTGATGTTGTAAGTGTCGAGAATGCTTGACAAGAATTGTTAAGCAGGCTTCTGAAACCCACTCCGCCTCCTGACGAAGCTAAAATCATATCTCTGTCATAAGGACTATGCGACATTTCTCCGAGCAGAACATTATCATTTCTTGCCATATACCTCATGGATGCAAGTCTTATCGGCGACTGTTCCGACAGTATGGAAAGAAACGCATCCGTGAAGCTGTTCAGCTCAACGGTGTCCCGCACACCTTTTTCTGCGGCAATAAGGTTAAAATATTCGCATATTCTGTTAGCACTCATACCGCAAAAGAAGTCATAATTCGGATATTGCTCATTGCACACAAAAAGCCTGCCTATAAAACCGTTGTTTGCAGAGTTAATAAGCTCTTCTTCAAGGATACGGTCTTCGCTGAAAACAACAACAGTTTCCTGACTTTTGTTCTTTGTGTCAGCGATAAGACTCATAAGACATTCGCGTCTCTTGTTTTTTGAGCCGCCGTTGACAAGAAGGTTTCCGTCTGACTGATTCAGAAATCTTCCGAACGAGTATGAGTATACATGATTTACATTGCGCATTTTATTGTTGTGATTTTTTGCCTGTCTTGCTATTTTGTTCATTTCATTCACCTCTTGGTTTTATCATATACTCTTGGTGAAACGCACTTTAAAAGGGGGAACTCCTTTCATATCTATGAAAGCTTCTCCAACCCGGAGGTTAATAATATCGGAATCTGTGACGGTAAATCCTTCACGTGTAATGTTGCTTCCGCCAAAGTTATATGCCTCAAAGGTTTCGCCGAAACGTTCCTTTATGTATTTTCGCGTCGGATAATCAACACAGTTAAAGCATATTGCCGTCAGGAGACCTGCAAGAATTGAATCCGCTTCATCTTCTCCGTAATTCTTCCTGAGCTGCGAAACGGATTGCAGGCCCACTACCGTTTTGCAACCCCTTGACCTTCCGAAGTTAAGCAGCTCTTCAAAACGGGAAACATTAGGGATGAGATTAAGCTCGTCACAAATAAAATATGTGTTACCCATTCCGCAGGAAAGAGCCTCTTTGATTGCGAGGTCAAAGAGGAGCGAATAGACATTTGAGAGAATTTCTGAATATTTTACATCATATTCAAGAAAAATAACCTTTCTGCCTTTGTCTCTGATAAGTCTGCGGATTGAAAAATCACCCGATGACATTCTGTGGCGGAGGTTTGAGATGAAGTTTTTGTTTTTCATTGACATAAGATAGCCGTACACACCGAGCGCCTGATTGCTCTGTCCGTTGCCCACATAACTCTGCAGGTAGGTGAAGTCCTTATACTGACATAATCTGTTGAGTAAATCCTGATTGCTGACGGATGAAATGTAGTCAATAAGGGATTCGTTATTGAGCTTTGAAAAATCTCTTGTTCTTTTTGCGTCACGGACAAATACCTGGAGAACCTTGCTGAATATATCGTCCGCGGCAAGGTTAAAGAACGGCTGGCTGTCAGATTCCATGCCCTTGAACAATGCTTTTGAAATTTCTCCTGCTATGATTTCCATATCAGAGCCGAACATTCCGTTTTCATCAATCAGTTCGCCGAAAATGTTCCAGCTTCTTGCATAAGAAGAATCTTCGGATTTCATTGATATAACCACATGATTCGAATTATTGGGTGAAAAGTATCTCTCTTTATAATCACCCTTGCTGTCAAAAATCAGCACAACATCATTTTTTCCGAGATAAGGTATTATGCCGTCAAGAGTATTAAAGAAATGCGTTGTTTTACCGTTGCCCGTTGCTCCCAGCGCCAAGACCCCCGTCGAGAGGTCATCATTATTCAAATAAAATGAACCTCTTTCGGTTGACAGCCTTATTCCGCCGTTTCTCGCAGCTAAGGATTCAGGGATTGTTTCCGTATATTCATTTCCCTGAAGAATGATTCTGCGGGGTTTTGCATTGCTGTTTGTGTTTATGTCAAATCTTCTTATCTCAAGGTTCTGATAATTCATATTATATATCCTCCTTACATTCCGACTCCGCCCGAAGCCGCCGCGCCTGCACTTGCTCCTGCGCCTGCACCGCCGGCTCCTACTCCCGATGCTGAAACTGCTCCGTTGCCTGCCGATGTTCCGCCGGATTCTCCGCTTATTCCTGTGCTCTCTCCTGCCGATACCGATTCTCCGCCCTCGATCACGGAAGCCGAATCAGCAGAGTTTGTGTTTGCTGACTCCTGAGCGGAATCAAGTGCTTCTGCGTCTGTGTTTTGATCTGGTTCAAACGGTGGATAAAAAAGCGGCCATTCTCTTAAATATTTCTCTTCTTCTGTCATTTCAAATCCTCCTTACATATCAACGGCACAGCCTGTGCTTGTCCCCGCTCCCGTGTCCGCGCCTGCATCTGTTCCTGTTCCCGCGCTTGTTGCGGCTCCCTGATTTCCTGCTTCGGTACCGCCTTGAGACGATTCTCCCTGTGTGACTGACTCGGACTCAAAAGTCACCTGTGAGCAGTTGTCCATAGCAAATTCATCTCTTACCGAAGGCAGAGCCTGATCTGTTTCTTTCATCAGAGAAGAGTATTCCTCAGGTGTCATACTTTCCCTGAGAGGATCGGGATTGGGATAATTATCGGAAAAATCGTTTTCCAGAAGTATTTGGTTCTGTTCTGCCTGTTCTTCGGGACTCATATTCTGAAATGAAAGGTGAACGTTCTGTGTCTTTCCGTCAGGTGAGGTTATCGTATCGTTTATCATATACGCATCAGGCTTAGAACCCTTGTTTGAAATATATGCTGTTTTTTCCACCTGCACATCGTAACCTTCGTTAGCGAGTCTTACCTCGGCATTTTCTGTTGTTTTGAATGGACCACGGTTCAGAGTACGATCCTGTGCGAATACATTGTAATTCTTGGCAGGACCGCCCTGACGGGCACTTAACAAATGCCCTTTGTCATTAAGTCCCTCTCTGTAACCGTCAGGCTCAATATTATCCATTCCTTTTCTTGATTCGGGGTTTTCGCTTGCAGGACCTTTTACGGTTGTTGTGCCGTTTTCGGCAACCGTGTAGTTGAATCCGTTTTCTGAATATTCTTTATTTGCCATATTGTGTGTTTTCTTTCCTTTCTGATTGTCGATTGCTTCCTGAGATTTTATCATTTCCTGTTTTACTGCAGATTCGATGGTTTTATCTACAGGTACATTTGAATTGAAATATGTATTTTTCAGCACCTGTGAAACTTCTTTGTCAGCATTGGCATTGTTGAATTCCTTTTTAAACTCCTCCAACCTGGCTTTATATCCTGTTGACTGAAGGTTGGATAAATATTTATCAGCTGAGACATCATTCATACCTTGCCTTGAAAGCTCGGAGATAATTTGCTGTGTTCTTTCCTGAGATGTTTTATATGCATCAATTTCCGTTGGATTCAGATAATAAAGTGCATAGCTGTTTTCCCCGATCATATACTGTGAGGCTCTTTTGCCATCCACATCTGAAACGGTAAAACCGTTGGATGCAAATGTGTTTCTCGTAGCTTCATCGTATCTGATTGTTCCGTCGACAACCTTATCCTGAAAAACATGTCGGTTTTCGTGAAGTACGGTTTCTAATGCCTGCCAATTGCTGTCTTTAAGACTGATTTCTATGGTTTTATCGCAATATACCTCTGTTAAACGATCATTAACAAACATATCTCTGTTAAGAAAAATGCGGTTTCCTGTCTGATATCCTGCAGTATGGCTTTTCATATCTTCAAAGTAAATATCAACATTGTAATTACAGCCGTATTTTACGTTTTCTCTGCTAACAACCTCATTAAGGAGATTCCGCCTGTCTGACTCTTGCATCTTTAACCAGTTGTTTCTGCAGAAACACATATACAAATCCGAGTCAGAATATTCCGAATAAACTTTTTCGGAGTTTGTATAGAAAAATACTGAACTTTTATCCACGCCTTATCTCCTCTGTTGCCACAAAAACGGTTCTTTATCAATATCTTTTGCATATTCGTCAAGGGCAAGAAAAGCCGATACGAAGTCTTGATCATTACGGATTTTTATTACAGCACCTATACAGTACTTATTGTGAATCCATATATCGCTTAAAGGTTTATCGTTCAGCCATTCATACAGATTGGTTTTAAGCCTTTCATCTGCATCAATAAGTCTCTGCATTATTTCATCAACCATAACAACAGACAGATGAGGTTTGGACTGCATAAGTTTGTCATATATCTTCTTTTTCATACGCATTGCTTCTTTCTGCTAACTTGTTTCAATTAATATTTTGTATGTTCTGTTGTGATAATAAAAAAGGGGGTAAGACAGAAAATCAATGCTTCGGATTTTCTGCCTTTTTGCAAACATCATCAGGCACTCTTTATATTTCTTGCCGCATCGGAATCAGCCGCGAATATATAAATCGCACGGTTGAGTTTTGCGTATTCCTCAATAAGCTCACCGTTGCTGTCGAGGTCATCGACATGGAAGCAGTTATCCGAGCTTCCCAGGCCGATACATTCTATATTACCGCCATCTGCTCCCATGGAGACGAGGATGTCTTTGCATGCTTGTGCCCTCTTAAAGGAAAGGGTATACCCATCACCCACGGATGCGGTTGTGCCTGCAACGATAATATTGAAGGTCGGATTGTCTGCCAGAATTTCCGCTATGGGCATAAGAGCTTCCCTTGCCACAACGGGGTTGATGAATTCTGCGCTGTCAGCAACAAATTTGATTGAGGATTCGTCAAATCTGACAGGTTCCTTAACTGCGGCTGTATCTGAGAAATCAATATCCAAAGAATCCTGTACGAATGATACGGTTGAAACATCGGGAAGACCTTCTGCCTCTTCACCGTAAACAGGCGATGTGTCAAAATCAACTTCGCCGCCGGATGCAAGAATAATCGCTGTCCAGAGCTTTTTGAGTTTATACTTATAAGAATCGGGTATTTCGCTCTGTTCACCTGAAACAGCACCCAGACCTATCCATTTTACGGTAACACCGCTAAGGTCAGGCAGACTGTGAGTATTTCCAAGTTTCTCTGCTACAAGCTCGGGGTCAGCAGAGAGAACATCATTTGAAGCCTGACTTAACAAACCTGTAGTACATAAGCCTGAATCATAAACCAGCATTTCTTTGTCTGAAGCAGAAGATGCCTGCAACGAATTCGCCGCAAGAATCAGTGCTGCCAGAGTGTCGGTTTCCTCTGAGGTTGCCGCCGCGCGGGAACACTCATAAATAATGCTGTTTGTGTTCTGTCTGGCAAGCTGTTTTCTCTTTGTATCGGTGATAGACTTGTCGGGTTCTGTAATATCATAATCACAGTGAGGTTTAGGCATTCCCTCAACCGTAAAAACGCTTATGTCACCGTAGCTGTAACAGGCTTCATAAATAGGCTCCTGCACATTCTCGGATGTGAAGACGGGTTTGGGAAAATGCTTATGAACACCCATAACAATCGAAAGCGCGAGGGGTTCAAATACAGAGGAATCGTCGGGTCCGGTACAGCCTGAAAACATCGTAACGCTGCAGACAATGAGGAAAATTGAGATAATGATAGAAACTGTTTTTTTCATAGTTTATTATTCCTTTCGTTTTAATTACGCACTTATCTTCGGCTGCTCTGTTTTGGTGAGCAGATTGAATGCTGTTGCGGGAGTGAGTTCTTTTGTATTCGTTTGTGTATGTGGGGTGTCATCGTACATATATGCGGCATTGACAGCCTTGGCGGATTCGATTATGTGGTTCACATCATCAAGAGAGCACTTCTCTTCAAGGGCTTCTCGGTATGCGTTCTTACGTACAAGTTCCTGTGCATACACAGATTCCACAAACTGATTGTAAAGGTTCTCTTCCCTTGCAATCAGGATATTGCCGCGTTCAATATAAGCCTGACTTTCCTTGATTCCTTGGCGAAGATGAAGCAGGTGTTCCTCCGCCATAACTCTCGCCTTTGAAATCTTCTTGCGTTTTTCCTCTATGGGTTTATATGTGATAAGAGCAATTACAAGTGAGGCAATTGATGTTCCAAGGGGCAAAGCACCCGAATAAAGAGCAGCAACCAGAACAGGTACGCTCTCCCCGCTGTTAATCTTTTCGAGAGTTGCGACATTGTTAATCAGCATGGATGCTTCAGGATCCTGAAACGTTGCGTTTCGTGTGACATAACTGAACCAGAGACTTAAAGCGAACACAATCATAAATGCCGTAACAGCCAACGATACTACCGTGACGGTAAAGCCTTTGCTCTTCATGTTATGCTGATACTCGACAATGGTTTTGCCTGCAAGCATCATAGGAAGGTCAAGAATTACGGCCGCAGAAATCGCAATAAGTGCAACGATATACCAAGATTCGGTCTGAACCGTTTCCCAGCGGCTAAACAGCACCGCGAAGTCCAGAAGCACGAAAAACAGTGTTGCCGCATTGGCGAGGGTGAATAAGTCGCGGGGTGAAAAAGAGTCAATGGATTTGATGCGTTCCTCGCGGGTTTTGTAATCATTGATTTTGATAGGATTGAGATTTGTCATAGTCATTTACACTCCTTATCTTAATAATTCCGCTTCAAGCTCATCATAGCGTTTGATTTCTTCAAGAATAAGCCCCTCCTGTTCGGTTGCAAGCTGAATTTCGCCTTCATTCTCAGCGACAATGGTGCTTACGCAGAACGTGTGATTGGTGAACTGCCTTTTACCGTATGCAATTTCTTCTCTTGAATCAGCCTCGATTGAAGAATCACGCATATCGGCGATAAGCCAGTCCGTGCTTCTGTCTTTGATTCGTTCGCGTTCAACCGCAAGAGGGTTTATTCTGTCTGCGAGGAACTTGTAGCTGTGTTCATAAGGAAGCGGATGTATGCTGAAACTGGGAAGCACCGTAGAAAGGCTAACGGTGTTCATTTCCGGCATACCTGTGTTTTCCTTATTCTTTCTCTTGAAAAATTTCATATTACATTACCTCCTGAGCCATATTTTCAACTGCTTTAAAAATTGCGTCGTCGCCTTGCTTATGTTTTTCGATATAAATGTTGTATGCATCATCAGTCAGTTTAAGATCAGGGTTGTAATCGGGGATCTTGCCCTTACGCACACCCTTTATATAAGCGGAAATCTTAGTATTAAGGGCTTTCTCGCGAGTTCTTCTGATTCTCTCACTGAGTACGGTATCAGCATGAACAAGCGACTCCTTAACTTCAAAGAGTTTAATCTTTGCCTGTTCGGCTTCGGCTCTCTTGCCGGCTATCCTTGCTTCGTTTCTCGCATTGGAGCGAATTGCATACGGAGAACCGTCGTTTTTAGTTGCCGAAGCATCATTTGCATCCTCCTTGTTTCCGAGGAATGCCGATAAAGCTCTTGTACCTTCCTTACGAACAGGCTCATAACGGCTTTCAATCATGAGAGCTTCTCTTTTCTCAATGGCCATACATTTGTTTTTCATACCTTCAATTCTGGCATCAGGAATTGACTTCTCTCCCTTGCAGCTGTCAAGGAAGCCTTGAATTCCGAGCAAAAATGCAGGCATTCGTGTTACTGAACCGATCTTTTTACCAATGTCATGTTTTAAATATTTGTTTTTCATTTGCAAAAACCTTCCTTTTGTTTGTTTGTGTTTTGAACTCTGTGTTTACATATTAACGTGCAGTTAAAAGTTTCTAATATAGGGGGAACGGTCTTTATTCCCGAACAGAAGCGGCAAAATTCAAATATACAACAACCCGTTCATCGGCATAAGCTCTTGCATCGGCTTCGATGGGCTGATTCTCATAATCTTCAAAATTTGTGCTTGCAGAAATATAATTCTCTGTATTTTCTTTCCATTCACGTGCTCTTTTATAGTAATAACTGTTTTTTACCGTTGAGGATTCAAAATCAAGAGTTTCAACCGTATAGTGAACAAAAGCGTGGTGCATTTCATGGATTATCGTATCCAACACCTCACTCATTTCTGATTCATTCAGATGTTTATAATTTATAAAAATCTCTTTGGTTGAATCCAAATAATAGCCACAGGTACTATCGGACATTTTCTCTGTAGAAACTAATATTTCAACGCTGTCATCTATTCCCAGAGTTTCTTTTTCAATAAGAGCAACGCTTCTGATAAGCCTTTCTTTTTCCGACAAACTCAAAGATTCCCACTCTGACAATCCTGAAAGCTTATCTTCATGCTCAATCAAACTTTCTTTGTTCTTGTCCGGTTCTTCATTGCCTTCGTTAAACCATTCTACAAAAGCAACCCATTCTTCGGTAGACAAAGAATATTTATGATATTCTTCATACACGCCGATGCACGAAGGGACAAGCATAGCAATACAAAGAGCAAAAGAAGCTATCGCACTTGACCGCTGTTTGCACCATTTAAACAGCCTGTCGGTCATTTCCGTTCTTTTACTGTTTATGTTAACAATTTTTCTGGTAAGCCAAAGAGAATGCAGGTAAAACAAAGATATAAATACAACGGAACCCCAAAAATGGTACTGCATAAACAGCATAAATAATAGCGCTTCAATTGTAATTAGCGTTCCTGTTATAATCCCTGCTTTGGTTGTTTTTAAAATCGGGTTTGAATTTACAAACAACTGTACTGCAGTGCAAATTACTATTGCAACCGCAAAAGAACCGAAGCACCCAAATGAAAGTTCAAAATCAGAAAAGTAGAGATTATAACCCTTAAATGCAATTACTATTCCGAAAGTTAAAAGTATAGGAATTATGCGAAAAACAATTTCAAATACTGCAGCTTCTTTTGGTTTCATTTTTTTCATATGATACACACCCTTCATTTTGTTTCAACTTAATTAAATCATAGAGGTATGTGATAAAAAGATAGGGGGAAAAGAAAAAACACAAACCACTGAAAAATCAATGGTTTGTGTTTTTAGCGTTTGATATTATTTTTTCTTTATTTTAGATATAAATTTAAAAATTGCAGATGATTTGTGAGAATTTTCAGATTGATTGAAATCAATTATCATTTTAAATGTTTCAATTACGGCAACAATAAACATATCTTCTTGACTTTCGTAATCAAATGCATAAATCTTTTTTAGTTTTGCTCTTTTTGAATCTGCAACACAAACAATAATATATCTCTCCAAACTGTCTTTGTCTGTATGGACATTAGAAATACAAACGCCAAAGTCTGTATGTTCATTTACTGCAGCAAGACGAGCGCATTCAGCGGTATATTCCTCAAAACTTTCGTCTGTGCGCTTATTTGGCAAAACAGAACTATTAATGTATGGCAGTTCACAATCAAAGAACATTAACCAAACAAAAGCCTCGTCAGCAGAACCTACCGAAGAAATAGCTAATGTTTTATTCATTAAACGAACTTCATTTACTAGTTTTTGGAGTTCGTTTTTTGTATGTTCATTATCCGAAGCATTGTCTTCCCTTAAAAGCAAGGAAAGCTCATCATCAAAGTCCAATTCTAATTCTTCCAGATTTATTTCTTCAATTTTCTCTTCAGGGGAATACGTATAATTTAGTGCTTCATCAAAATCCTCAAAAGCTTTTTTTAGCAAAAGATCATTTATGCGATTATGTTCATCATGGTCTATTTTATCAAATGCATCGTTGACTGATTTTAATGCATCTTCTTCATTGTTATCTTTCTTTACACCGTCTTTACCCTTAATAATATCATCTATCATTATATAAAACTGATCGTCTTCGAACCCATCGGAACTGTTCTTTGAGGATTTGTCGATAGTTTCGTTTTCATTATCGCATTCCGGTTCTTTACCTTTGATAATATCATTTATCATTATATAGAACTGATCATCATCAAAACCGTCAGACTTGTTTTCTGAAGACATATTATTTGTGTCATTTTTCTGTTGTAATTTATCGGTAACAGCAGGCGCTGAAGGAGAAGCGGGTGGAACAATCGGAGAGAAATCAGGCTTGTTTGTTTTAGTGCATTCTTGTTTCTCTTTTTCAGCGGCATTTTTTTTGAGAAAAATATTATCTGATGAATTACCAAGAAATGAACCTACGAATACAGGTTCACCGCCGAAAATATCACCATTGTTCATAGGAGTATTGGCACTTTCTCTTACCGGCGCAAGAAAAGGTTTATCTTTTTCTTTTTTATTGTCTATTGCTTGACTCTGCTCTTTTTCGCTGTTTTTTATGCCGATTGCAATCATAATTGTTTCTGAAATCAAATTCAAATCGCTTATGGTAACAATATTGATATTTTGTCTTTCACGAATATCTATAAACCAGGAAACCTTATTAACAGGAACTGATTTTTTATCTATGTCATCCAATACAACGACATATACATTTTTATCAAAGTATTCTCTTGCCATTATATATTCTTTGCGCACATAAGAGTTTTCTTTGAAGAGGATGCCTTTAGTAAAAAACAATATTACTGCTTTAGAGTTATTTACTTTTTCAGCAATTACACCTTCCCATTTTTCATCATACGGTATACCGTAATCATACCACAAAGGAACATTGTTGTTGTGTAACTTTCGAGCAATCGCCCCTACTCGCTCAGCATCTTCACTGTTATAACTAACGAAAAAATATCCTGGTTCACTACACGGATTGAAGCCTAAATAATTTGACATTGTCCTCACCTCTTTTTATAACAACCTATAGGCAGATAACCGAAGTCTGTCAGGCTTTATGTTTACAGTCAGTATACAGCAATTTTTTTCTTTTTTCAACAGAAAAATCCAATTAGCTTTGCGAGTCTTATTGACATAAAATAATCCCCCGTATTGTTTCAGTGTTATTCTCATAGAGTGATAATACACCTAACAAAACCAGGGGGCATTGAAAATCATTTAAAAATATTCAGCATAACATCAGTCTTCTAAAGACTCAACCAAAGCTTTAGCGATACGGTTTATGTCTTTAATTTCGTAAATTGTTTCAACATTATAGTCTTCTTTTCCTTTGGCGATAGCTTCAACATTAGAGTCCTTAATTTGGGCTTTGCTATAGTCTCCGAAATCGGAAATCAGGGTAAGTTTTTTGTTTATACCGAACTTATGACCGTTAGATTCAAGTTTTTGATAGAACCCTTGTTCAAGATTTCCTCTTGCTTTTATTTCAACAAACTGGGTTTGGAATCCTTTAATTGTAATCATATCAAATTCCTGAGTCGGGATAAATCCGGATTTATCTTCCTTCAACTTCTGTACTTCCAATCCCGTTTTAACCTCATCATAATAACCTTCATCCAAGGTTTTATAATAAGAATATATTTCAAGAAGTTGACCCTCGTTTGTCAAAAGGGATTTTATTTGCGATGACGGGAAACAGAAGCTGAGTTCATCATTATTTGCAGCAGTTCCGTTTTTAATCACATAACCTTCTTTGACAAGATATTCAAAAGCAGTTTTTGCCTGATTAAACAAATATTCTTTACTCTTGCTTTTGAAGAAAGCTTTTACAGCCGTCCACGACAAGCCGCTTACTATTAAAGAGTCGAACATAATCTGAGCAAACCTGCCGTCTCCCGCAGAGATAAGTTTTATTTTTGATGAATCTATAAGCCAATACGGATTTTGGAGAATCTTTAAAATTGCATTTTGGGTATCCTGCGAGGATCTGAATATTAACTTTATTGTTGCTGAATTATGTTCTGAAATTAATGAGTCCTGTGATATAAGGTTTACTTTCGGCAACTTTAAGTAGTCAAATATTCTTTCAAGAGAAGCCTTGCAAAATGCCGGAGCAAACAAACTTATTTCTTCACTAACCCAATTCCTTTCTTCACTGTTTTTACGAACATCTATGCTTGCTATCATGTCTGTTTCTTCAACACGAGATTTAAATGCAGAGCAAAGAAGCTTCCAAGCCATAGATTTGTTTGCTCTTGCCAGAAGGTTTGAGTCTGAATAACAGTTATCCCAGATTTTCTTGTAGTCTCGGTGAAGCTCAGGTTCTTCATACACACTTAATCTGCCGTGAGCGATAAACATATCTTCAATATTAAGATGAGAGTTGAAAGGTATATCGGAAAACCAGACATAATCTTCATCTGTAACAAATGATTTTTCAGCGGAGTTAAACTCATATGTTTTTATTAACGGGTTTTCGATTGCATTGATTGTTCCGCTTATAAAATCATCTTTCAATTCAATTGCCGTGAATTTGCTCGAAGATTTCAAGTTGGTTTCCAATGTGTTTTTTATACGGGAAACAAGTTCTTTCTGGCTTTTGGTTTCTACTATTTCAACGTTGTAGATTCTGCCTGATATTTCGGTTAATTCTTTTTTTATCTCTTCTTTTTTATTATCCGATATGGTTCCACTTTCGGACTTGGTATAGATAATCAAACTTATTCTTGTCTGCAGATTATGGTTATCCATTACTTGTGTCACATTGAAGAGGGCATTTTTAATCGAGGATACAATGGTGTTGAAATTGCTTATGTTGATAAGATAAGTCAGAATGGAGGGGTTAATAACAAGAGATGACGCAACATTTTCAAACCAATTGTTGTTATCACTTGTTGCCTCGATAAATGGCGTACATATTCTTACCGATGTAGAATAATTTAAAATAAATGGTAATCCGTTTATTATGCGTTGGTCTTTTCCTTTATAATCGGTATAGTCATATGCATGTCTTACAGGAGCAAATACTGTTTCGATATTGTTAATACGATTTTTTATTTCCTCGGCATTTTGCAGGGAATTATCTTTTACAATCTTATTTAAGACATCTCGACAGTGCCTGTAAGTTTCTTGTGCCGTATCATTTCTGCGTTTTCTGCTTGTTACAGCTCTCATGGATATTAAATATGAGTTAAAAGCTGCAAGAGCTTCGGGGTTGTCATAAAGATATCTTCTGATAATTCCCGCATCATTTTCAAGCTTTTCAAAACTGAAGTCTTTTGCCAGATTCATAAAATGTCTGTGAAGCTTTACAGACATTTTATCAAGAGCATCAAGGTTTTTGAAATCTTCGGTATTTTCAATATCCGGCTCATCCCATTTAGAAAACTTTTTCCATATTTCTGCATTCAATGCCCAACTATCACCGCACGGGACAAGACAAGGGTGCTTACGGCTCTTTTTATCCTTGTTATCAGTTTTCAGAGTCTCATACTCATCTTCCGTCATAGTTTTATAGGAAGAACATATAGCATTTACATTCCATCTGCGATGCTCATACATTGTCAGATTTTTCAGATTGTTTTTCTGTTCTTCTGTTTTTTTAGTATATGGCAAACCTAATCCTATCTTGTTGCGGTAATTCAAAGTCAGTTTATGAAGAAGTTTAGCTTTCTCATTTTTGTCTTTTTCGTTTGTGACATTATCTAATGACAAACCGATACTTTTTAATTTATACTTGCAGGAAAGAGCCATTGACAAAGAGCTGCTGAAATTATATGTACTTCTGAACTGCCCGTAAATTTTCTTTATATCGCCAAGATTATCATTCCATATCAAATGGCAGTTAAAAGCCATTCTTTTTATGAAATTGTAGTCTTTATGGCACACAAAGGTATTTTTTGTTATAGTCGGGGTCAGAGTGATGTTTAATGCTGCCGCTTTGTTGACTATATTCAGATGTTTTTCCTCAAATCCCGATGATTTGTCATCTTCGTCATCTTTTCCGTACCAAACAAAATTAATTATTGCTTTTTCTGTTCCGTGGGATGATTTAACAATACCGGATAGTGCTAAATCTTCAGCAACCTTTTTGTTGAGATACTGGTCAACAAGACTAATAAAAACATAAGAAAAAGTTTTGCCGGATTCTTCAAGAGTATCCTCTGTTATAAAAGCATTATCTAAAGAATTGGAAAATCCCGCTTTTTCGCTATTGAAAGTGTTTTTTACATTCAAAAACCTGATGCTGCCGTAATCATCGAGAGCAGGTTTGTTCCCGTTTACCCAAAAATAGTTATGAAACTCAGGACGAGTGCTCAGATATCGAGCCTCGTCTTTTTCTTTTTCATTGGTAATAACGGTAACATCAAGATAACAGTTTTTAACCTGCGACATTTCAAATGCAATATCCAAAAACTTCTGACTATAAACACCCGCACCGAGTACAAGAACATTTACTTTTCCGTTTTCATCAACGTAGTCATAAAGCGGTTTGTCATAAAGCAGACACTGCATCGCTCCTGTTGCGCCGGTATCAATTTTGTCATCATAATATGTTTCTTTATCAACCACATGAGTTATTACTTTTTTATCCAGACCGTTTTCTCTTGCCTGTGAAATTTGAATTCGGATTATATCGTCAGCTTTTTGTAAATCTTCAATAAATTCACCGACACTGATATAGTTGTCAAACTTAAGATAATCCGAATCTTTTCTTGCAAGAGAACGCTTCAATATAGTTGTCAATATATCATAAAGGTCTGCCTTTGAATTGAACTCTGAGGGTTCAATAAGCATAGAATGACTTATATCGGCATCGATTTGATTAAAGTTATCAACATTATATACTCCGCGATTATCTTTTGAGAGAATTACTAATGAGTTATAAAGAGTAGCTCCGAGAGAATAGATATCACTTTTCACACCTATATCCAACATATTATAGTTGTTTTTAAAATCGCCTATAATTTCGGGAGCTCGGAATCCGGGAGTGCCACCAGTTCTTGCAAGAGGATTGCTTCTGGAGTATATGGTATTAACATCATACAAAGAAACAGAGATATGGTCCCCATCATTTTCACGAAGCATTCTGATTCCAAAATTGGAAGGCTTTATATCCAAATGGAGAAGATTATCAAGGTGTAGTTTTTCAATGCCAACCGCTAAAGCTTTTATTGCCTGAATAACAGTTCTCAATTTTTCTGCAAGAAACAAATCAGGAGATCCTGAAGGATTTTCAATCTTTGCAGATATTTCCTCCTGCATGGTTTTCAGATAGTCATCAAATCCAACCATCGCATTGTCGCCGGGGTTCCATATATATATTGTATAGTTGTCATAATCGTCTTCGTTTTTGGCTATACCTTTATAAATCGCTATCGGGGCGAAGAAATTATCGTATTCGCTGTCATCAAACTTTAATTCGGATATTTTTTTATAGGCGGAAAAGAATTCGTCTCTGGCTATTTTAAAATTATCCGCGGTCAATCCTTTTGAATACAATTGATTTGCTGTCTCTCCGTCATCTATGTCTCGTCTTTTAAGATTATATGACAATTCGAATGTATTAGAGTCAACAGGATAAAATTCTTTCAGCGTGCCGGTTTCAGCCATATCACCGTTTTCATAAAAACGAGTAGCTCTGTAACATATACATGAACCTCCAGCATGAAGAACACCTTCTATTAAGAAGTCACTTATTGCAGTTCCTCCTTCGGTGATGTTTTTCAACCTTATGCTGTCGGTCAACGCATCTCGACCTCGCAATTCTTCTTTAAGTTTTTCTCCTTTAATAACTTCTGTCATATTTTCACTCCCTTAAATATTCATAACTATGCAGCTGCAATCGTCAAAACAGTTTTGTGCGTCAAAATAATTTTTTACGGAATTCATATTATCACTTTTCATCACACACGAAACGTCTTCCCTCAAAACTCCGTTTTTATAGAATGTTCTCCACGCGCCGTCGGTGCAAAGAACAAACCGAAAATAATTTTCGCAAGGAAAAATGTTGACATCCACATATTTTTCAACTCCCTGCGTTGTTGTAGTAAGAGTGCTGTTTTCTTTGATAAGCACAGGAGAGCAGGCAAGTAAAAATGTGTTTTCATGCACGGAATATATCAGGCTGTCCCCCAGATTAAAAGTCAGAATGTTTCCATTAATCTTGTTAAAGCAAACAAAACTGAGTGTAGATGAGAACGACTCAACCTTTTCTTTTTGAGCGTTGGCTTCGATTAAAAGTTTTTTATAGATATAGGCAGTAATCAAACCCGCTGTTTTTTCTTTGTCGGAAGCAAAAATATATTCCGCTTCGTCAAGCAATACTTCACCAACCGCCTTACAGGCAATTTCTGCCCCTTTTTGGCTGTTTTTGCAGGTTGATACTCCATCGGCAATTATTGCAGCTTTTATAATTTCATTCTCGGCTTCCCAAACGCAATCCTGATTGGGAAGCCCGTTAGCAATGTGGTAATTACCTGTTTTTTTGTAAATCAGATTCTCTATTGAGGTTTCGTCCTTTCTTTAATTCCATAATGCGGGATTTTGATTTGTAATAATTATCCATTAATTCGTCTTCTGCGTAGAAGTAAAACTGCTTGTAGCTGTCTCTGAAAATCAGAAAGGCCAGACAGATATCAATCAGATTCTTGCTGCTGATTTTTTGATATCCGGCATCAATCAGATATTTGTTTGCAAGTGTGCTGAAATTATTAAAGAAAAACTCGAAATTTTTTGTGTCGTATACAGTTCTCCTGAATCTGTTTTGCCAATTGGTCAGTATCATGTCATAGTAACAAAGAGAGAGGATAGCAAAACGGCTTGCCTTCGGCTCACAGTCATCAGTCATGAGCTTAATATTATTTTCAAGCTTTTCTTCAACAGCAACGAGAAGCTTTTTCAAGTCTTTTTGCGTATCGTCACATAAATTACTCAAAGAATAAAAAGAAGCACAGAATTTGATTTTAGGCGTGTTCATTTTTGAATTCAGGTATTCCTTAACATCTTTTTCAATTTTGGGAATATCGCGTTTATTGCTGTTTATGTAATCTGAATAGTATCTGGTGCACTTGTTATCATAATAATGGTCACAGTAAGGAACTTTTTCTTCTTTTGAAATCTCACATTTATTACATCTGTTGTTTTTCAGATAATATTCTTCTTTATAGAAATCAAACATTTTACCATCGAATTCCAGGAATCGTTGGAAAGAGTCTTTCATGGTGTCCATAATATCATCATCGAACATCATATCAGTTACCTTGTTGTATTTTTTTGCAACTTCTTTTCTGTATTGTGAGATTAACTGTAATGCTGTACGGTTTTCATTATTTATCTGCAATGCATTTTTATTTTTATTATAAGGATAATTTTCAACCAGAAACTTTTTGATGTCATCTGTTCCTTCGAGTTTTGAATTCAGATAATCATTTCTGTAAAGCTCGGTAGGAGCATAGTTTGATTTTATTTCTTTATCAGGGTTATTAAAATCTTCTTTGGGCTTTCCGTTATCCTTGCAGTATTTAATAATATCATATACAGCGGAAAGTTTTTCATCGGGTTTGCATTCTTGCGTGAGACTCCACAAAAAAGCGATTTCTGCAGGGTTTTTATAATTGATGCCGTATCCATCCACCTTCGGGCCGGAAACTGATGAGGCAACATCGTTTATGCCGGATATATTGGAAAGATTATTAACAACATTATCCGCATAATAATCATAAAAAAGATTTTTTTGTATGTCCGTAAATTTTCTCGGATCTTCTTTGCCTTCCTCATCAACAAATCCTGTTGCGGTCATATCAAAAGCAATTGCAAACATATAGATATATTCTCTGGTTTTTCCCTGGCTGCTGAATTTTGCATTTGCCAGATCATTTGCAATTTGCAGAAGCTCATAATTTTTCAGTCCCAGTTTATTTCGGGTTTTATTATTCAAATCTCCGCCTTTTTTTATTGCATCGTTAAAAGTAGAGGATTTAACGGGACAAGCCTTAGAAACATATCGGGTCAGTTCTTCATAAGTTTTTCTGTAGACATACATTATAAAACTGTTGATACCCGTAACACAGCAATTATTTGTATCAAAAGAAAAACATTCTGCAAGAGTTTTAGCCTTTTTTAATTCATCAGCTTTTTTACGGTCTGCAATTTCGACAAACTTGCAAAAATCTCCGCAAAGCTCTTTGGTCATTTCGATTGTGTCAAATGATTTATATATATTGTTGTTTTTTATTGCGTTTTCAAAATCAACAAAACATTCGGAGAGCAATACGGCAGTTCCGTTTTTTGCTTTTTCTGTCAGAAATTCATCTTCAACTATATTGCACAGAACATTGCTGAATTTTTCCGACATTCCGATAAGGTTGCAACCTTTGAACCAGGTCAGGTCTATATCTGAGAAGTTTTCCGTGAAACAGTCGGAAAGAATAACAGCAGTTCCCTTTTTTGCTGACGGGGTCAGTTTTTCATCGGCGATTATATTGCAAACCATTTCACATAAGGTCGGATTTACAGTAATGTATTTTGACTTGTATTTAATTATACCTTGTATTTTTGCAAAGGCATCCACAAAACCTTCAGTAACGGTGCTTCCGTTCCACAACTCATTTTTTTCATTCAACAGGCGAAAAACAGAGTCGTCTATACGGGTGTAATCATTATCATAATTGTTTTTTACGAATTCTTTCAAATCAGCGGTGTTAATCTTTTTTATTTTATCAAACCATTTAAATTGCCTGATAAAATGTTTCAGGATTAAAACCCGTGTGCTTTCGTTCAGATCGTACTGATATTCTCCGCTTTTTGCATTATTGTTATATTCTTCAAGCCGTCTGTGAACCAATCTGGTCATATAATCAGCGGACGACTTGTATTCTTTATATACTGCATTAATCTTATCGAGAAAAAGCTTGTCAATTTCATCTGTGGTTTTCAAGCAATCAACATATTTTTGATAGTCTGCTATAATTTTGCTGTTAACTTCCTGAGAGCCCCAAATTGCTTTTGAGCTTACTTTTTTTCCGGATATTTCCGAAAGCTTGATTTCAAGTTCTTCGGACAGAGGAATCGCCACATCCCCTGCTTCGGTTTCTTTATAATGGTCTTCTTTATATTCGGGAACATCCTTCAGTAATTTAAATAAATCAAACTCATAGTCACCTAAAGCAGAAAAGGTTTTTTCATCCTTGTTTGCTTTTATCATTAAGTTTATGAGTGAAATTACAGCTGCTTTGGGTGTGAAATTCAAAAAACTGTCCAATCGGGATTTGGTGTCATCTAATCTTTCTGTGAAATTTGCGTTTGAAAATTCTGACATTACAAAACATCTCCTTCTGATTTTTGCAGAATAGCCGCTTCATACATCGCCGTGTCCTTCGGATATATATTAACACAGCTTCCTCCTGCGGAAAATAGGGGGAAAGTTTTTTTACACAAAAACATGCCGGACACGATTTGGCTATACTATTCCATTAATTATTATATTTTAAATTAATGTTTATTTCAACAATTTATTTTATGTTTCAACAAAAATCTCCCCCTATATGTTGCATATGTAGTTCACCCATATAATGGAATCACTGTTATCAACCGGAGGGTTTTTCGTATGGAAGCTATTTTTAATGAAGCCATGATAAGAGAAGAACTTAAAAGACTTGACCGAAAAACCGGATTGGATGCTGCATCTCTGCCCATCAAATTCGGTAAAGCAAAAAGTTATCTGGGATATTTTTCGTTCCCGAATGAAAACGCATTGGAATTCTATTTTTCAAACCATTACTTTTTGGACCCTATGTTTCCTATAGAGGAGAAAATCGACACCATCCGTCATGAATATGCACACTATATGGATTATATGTTAAACGGTTCATCGTCTCACGGTCCACAATGGAAGAAGTTTGCCAAAATGGTAGGAGCTTGTCCTACAAGACACTTCAGCCAGGATCGAGCTGACTATTTTTTGAAAAAACACCGTGAAGAAAGAGAAACCAATATTAAATGTGATGACTATGTTATCGGAGATACCGTAAATCATCCCGATTTCGGGCACGGAATCATAGAAGATATTCTCGGAGAAGGTATTTCGAGAATAGTTGTTATACATTTTAATAACGGCACTTGCAAAAAGTTGTCTTTGAAGTGGGTAACAGAGAAATGTCGGTAACCTAAATACACTAATCCCCCTATTATCAATGCCGAAACACACATGAGAGAATAAACTCAACAAATAACGAAAGGTTGTATTGCTTATGTCATTCATCAAAAATTTCCTTACCCCCGCAGAAACCGAAATCAACCCCCAAACAGTTTCTACCGCAACAGAGGATTCATTCGACTGGCTCCTATCTTATCTTGAAAAAGCTGCTCCTGAAACCCTTCCCGACATCCACTTGATTGAACCTTGTATTCCTGAAGAAACAGGCAAAACAGACCAGCCTGAATACCCGGAACAAGCCGATTGTCTTGAAAATCCCGTATGTCCCATAACTTCTGCCGGTTCTGAAAAGGCAAAACCTTTGTCTGGTGAAAGTACAGATGCCACAATAGCATCCTATTTCTCTGAAAAAGGATTTGAATTGTTTCTGCCCGACACCAACGAGGTTATTGCTCCGGTAGAATCATTGGCATTTACAATTGCAATCAATTACCCTCAGACCAAATCGTTTATTCGTTTTATCAGAGATAGCATTACCAAAAAGGCGTTTGATTTTATCTATTCTCTTAATTCATCTTCACAGGCAGAAAGGTCTTCCATAGTTGCTCTTGCCGAAAAGCTCAATGAGTTTGGCATAATTTCAAACTTGTTCCACAACAAATCGGCAAATACAATTAAAGGTTCAATAAGCTCAGCACCCCTTTGCATCAACTTTATCAACGGCGATTTTATGGAGATGTACGCGAAATGTGTTACGGTTGGTACTCTTAAAAAGGCTGCCGAAAAGTACAGCTGTGACTATGAAATTTACCATAACGTCGAAATCGTTAAGGATAACAAGAAGCATGAACTTGATATCGTCTTTCGTGTGGGCGAACACATTTTCTGGAGCGAAATCAAATCAAGTAAATTTGATCCTGACGAATACAGAAAGCTCGGTATTCTTATGGGTGTTGTTCCCGACAGGCTTATCTTACTTGCTGCCGATAAATCCAACGATGCAGTTAATGCAATTTCATACTTTTACGAATATTACTGTGCGAACATAAATACATTCAAGAATTCTCTTATTGAAATGATAGATAATGCATTCCGCAAGGAGGACAAATAATATGACAAACTTCAATCTTGGTTCAACATACCAAAATGGCTACATCAATACTGCAACAGAACTTATTCCGCAGAACTGTGCATTTAAATCTCTTTCCGGTGAAACACATGTTTTTGAGGAAAGAGAGCGAACAGTCTCAATTTATCAGGTTACCTCTGCACTGGAAAACAGTATAATTACAGAATTTGACAAAACCGTGATTTCCATTATTGCTGTGTTCGGAAGCGCAGCTATGACATCAAAATCGATATCAGAACTGTTAACATTGATGGGCATTAATTTCAACAAAAATGTTCTTGAAAGCTCTTTGAAGAGACTGCACAGATATCATCTTATTAACTTTTCGCGATTTGTTCTTCCCGATGGAAGACAGTCGCACACCAGAATAATCACTCTTATGAAATACGGTTCTCAGCTTGCTAAAAATCTTGGAGTTGTTCACAGATTTAACCCCATAGCAACTGCATCTGCAGAACCATATGCAATAAAGTCAAGAGTAGAAACAACACAGTTAATATGCAATTGGTTGAAAAATATCCCCGTAGAAAGCTTTGCTGTCAGGCCTGTCAAGGTTGTGGATGCGGATATCGGAGCAATTATAAGACCTGCCGCAACAATTGAAATATGGGGCGAGACTTTATTTTTTGAAGTGCCGAGAAGACACGATGGATGGCTGGAAGATCTTATCGGTAAACTTCACAGATACGAACTTGTTTTTGGAAAAGATTTGCTTCCCACAATTGTTATAAACGGCGAAGACGCGGCTATGAATCTTGAAATAAGCAAAGCTATCAGAAAAGAAAACATCAGAACCGATTTCTTGTTCACCGATGATTTGGCTACGTTTGGACCCGGATTCAGAAGTTGCCTTTACACCTTTGATGATTCCGACAATATACTCAGATATAACATAATAAAAGAAGAAAGAGAGGCAGTATGATATGAGTCGTTTTTTCGATAAAAACCAATTTTACCCCCAAAATTTTTTTTACGAAACAGATAATAAGATAAGTATAGAAACCGTTTTATTTCAGTTATCGGAAGAGGCATATTCTCTTTCACCGGAGTGCTTTGATGCCGAAACAAGATATTTTATTTTTAAGTTTCGTTATCATCCTCCCTATACCAAAATTTCAGAATTTCCCGAAATGAAACGATTGCAGACAGAAGCTATTTCAAAAACTCGATTTAAGGAAGAATATAACGGATTTATTGCAATTGATATAAGTGAATGGATCGGACACTCCAACGAAGAACATTTTGAAAATTGTTTGATGTTCCTGAAACATATGTGTGAACATTGGAAGTATGTGTTTTTTACATCCGGAGAATTTAGTGAATACGAACGTTCAGAAACTCTAAAAAAACTGAAAGAGTACATATGGTTAATTGAAATAGATAACAAGAGTTTTGAAAAGTCGGACTTTTCACACTCTCTGTGTGAAGAGATGAGTGAGAAATATAAAATGACTTTTTCTTCTTCGACTCAAAGCCTGTTGAAAGCCATATTTAGCGAAAGAAAAGGTTCGGATTCAGAGGTTATTGCTAATATGGCACAAGATATGAGTATATATTTCAATGGCATTAAACAAGCTAACAAAAATTCTGTTTTCGAATATTTAAATAATAAATTGACATATGGTCATTTTATTATGAGCAAAAAAGAAATATCCCTGCTTAATAACTATATTGCCGAAAAGGAGAGTAAAAGATGAGTGTTTTAACCGATTTCTCTGCATATTCCGGTTATGTTTATCATGAACCCAAAACAAACTGGACAAGCACAAATGAAATAAAGAAAACTCTGACTGCGGTGGAGATTGATAAATCCAAAAGTTTAAAGACAGGAGGACTTCCTATTATTTCAAACGGAAAAACTGCCCATATTGACGATTCTGATAATCATTGTAGTATTTATGGCACTTCGGGATTTAAAAAAAGCACCTGTGGGTTTATGCCGCTTATTAATATTACTGCTCTATCAAATGAAAGCATGGTAATTCATGATCCTAAAGGTGAACTTTACCGTCGAACAGCAAAACATGTTGAAGAATGCGGATACAACATAATTGTCCTTAATTATCGCGACTTCAACGCAGATGGATATAATCCTTTGCATTACCCTGCAAAGCTTTGGAAAGCAGGCAATATTGATAAAGCCGCTTCTGTAACCAATGATTTTAACAGTGCTATAGCACAGAAGCAAGATAGCAACAACAATGTCGATAGTTTTTGGCCGGTAACTGCCAAAGGATACAATAGTGGTGTACTTCCATTAATGTATGATTCTTATAAAAACATTGACGACATAAATGTGCTTTCCTTAGCGGACTATTATACAGACAGAACCGCTGATTGTCTGAAAGAATTTGTTTTTGAAAGCAAAATCAATAATGCTGCAATGACAAATCTGAAAACGGTTCTTTCAGAACCCGACAAAACCAGAATGAGTACTCTGGCAACATGTTCAAGTTTCATTCAACCATTTATACAAAATGATAAGCTTGCAAGAATGTTAAGCCACAGCACTTTTGAGCTTGAAGATATTGCAAACGAAAAAACCGCTCTTTATATAATCACAGACGACACAACAACCGTATGTAATCCAATTGTCGGTGTACTTATTTCTCAGTTGCAAACAGTTTTGGTTGATAAGGCTTTCCATTCTGAAAACGGCAAGCTTAAAAACAGAGTGAATTTTATTCTTGATGAATTTTGTTCGATTCCCATTCCGGGTATGTGTGAAGCGCTTGCAACTCACAGAAGCAGGAACATCCGATATTTTCTCTGTATCCAATCTCTTAGTGCATTAAGTGCCCGATATCCCAATTATGAAAGTCTGCTTGCCAATTGTGCAACCGAACTTTTCTTTGGCTCAACCGAAGAAAAGCTTTTAAAAATGATAAGTGAAAGGTGTGGAGAGACTGAAAAAACATCATCAGGCAGAACAGAGCCGTTGATTTCTGTCCCCGAGCTTATGACACTGAAAAAAAACTGGGATTCAAAAGAGGTTTTGTATATGAATCTTGCCGAATCCATTCGATACTGCGCAACTTTACCGGCAATCGAGCAATACGAAGCTTTTGATTGTGAAAAAAGTGTTCTTCCAAATATTATCCACCCACCGGTCAATGTTTATACTTTCAGAGACTTATTGCATGACATATCAATAGATGAAGCAAAGATGCCTTTTGCACAACCGTCAAAACATAGCAAGACAAAGTCAAGAACATCAAAAAGAAACACCTCAGATTTTAAGAGCGACATTCAAAAAGAACTTGAAGCAAAATTTGATGAACTTTTCGGTCCTGTATCAGATGAGGAGGAATAAAAATGATACCAAGCTATACAAAAAATACCAAAGAAGGACGTACACAAGTTGATTTTTATTCAGATGCCGTAAACAGCTACAGAGAAATCTGGCTTATTGATGAAATTAACACAGCAACCGCCACGGAAATTATTATTCAGTTAAGACATCTCGACAGGACTAACGGCGATATAAAGTTGTTTATCAACAGTCCGGGCGGCTCTGTAACCGCTGGCATGGCAATTGTTGATGCTATCAGAAATTGCAGAAACGATGTTTGTACTATATGCACCGGATTTGCTGCCAGCATGGGCGCTTTCATCCTGTCATGCGGAACTAAAGGCAAACGCTATATAACTCCCCTGAGCGAGGTTATGATTCACCAACCTTTAGGTGGCGCACAGGGACAAGCTTCTGACATTGAACTTATCGCAAATCACATTGTCAAAACAAAAAACAAAATTAATAATATTCTATCCGAAAATACCGGAAAAGCAATTGATATCATATCAAAAGATTGTGACAGAGATTACTATATGGATGCATCCGAAGCAATCGAGTACGGTATTTGTGACTTGATTTATGATAAAGAAATTCCACTGAAATCCCCCTAAATCCACTTCATAAATGTAGGGTTTATTATTCTAATTGTAAAGAACAAACGGAGGTGATTGCTTGGCGGTATATGAACAATATAACAACACAAAGGAGATGATCACGCAGCCATAGTGCTTTGGCAAGGCAATACAAATTTTGACTTTATTCATTTTATTTTTATGAGGAGTATTTTTTGTTATGAAAAACTATAATGACAAAATCATGACTAATGAGAAAGGAATAACAAATATGACAAATTATAATTATCAGGATAATCTTACAAACATTACTATGTACGGCGGCAGACAGGGCGACCTTGACGGTGGAACCTGGCACGGCGGCAGACAGGGCGACCTTGATGGTGGAACCTGGCACGGCAGTACATAAAACTTCTATTTTTCGCAACACAAATTTAAACCTCTGAAAGAAAGGGTGTTCTTATGCACTTATTGATATTTATCCCCATAATATCCATATTAATTACTTCTATCGTTAAATACGTTGTTCTAAAGGAACACATAAGCAGCACATATTCATATTCGGCAAAAACCATATTTCCTTCACAAGACCACTCATATCAATTCGGCATAAAAAGAGTGGGGAGAGGATATCGATGCTATATAGAATACACACCTTCTTTCAGAGGAAGAAACACAAGCAATTATATGCCTCATTATTTAACAGAAAGCTTTACAGGCAAAAAATATGTTTGCTGGACAGGCAGAATCAAATATATTGAACAGGCAAGAACCTTATGTCGCAATTGGGCAGATGCTACACAGACATTCATCGACACAGGAGTTCCTGCTCCGGGATTCAGGGGGTAACGGCAAAATGGAAACTTTTAAAATAGTTACAACAATTATACTAATGATAGCATATTCCGGCTTTTCCATCTGGGCTATTACTCGTTTTAAGAAGCTGTCAACCGGTATTGCAGGAAGCCTGTGTCTCGCCGCAGGAAGTGTTGGAATATATTTTGCAGCACCATTTGTTGCCGCCATAATTTTGTGGATACTTAACGCGATTTTGATAATAGGCGCTCTTGTTGTCCTTGTTAATATTTTTGGAGGGTGATGTATGAAGTATGAACATAATTTTTATACGACAAAAGACAGGTTGCTGGACATAGAATTTCTTTTCCTTGACCTGGGAAAAGAAATAGGCTGGAGAGGATATGTGTTGAGCAATATTGATTACAAACAATTTTCTTCGGAACGATCAGATGTTTATACAGATACCCATCTTTTTATTGATGAAAATAAACATCGCTATATAGACATAAATAAAGACTATCCTTACATTTGTTGGACTAAACCCATCCATAGTTTAGATACAGTCAGAGAACTTGCCGTAATGTGGTCTGAAATCACGGCATATTATATTCGTTATGGTGGTGAGTTCGAGGAAATCCAAAGACATCTGGAGGAAGAGGGCGTTATATGATGCGGTATGAATACAACACCTACAAAACATCCGATAAGCTTCTTGACATTCCGTTTCTGTTTGTTGAGATAAGCCCATCAAACTGGAGAGCTTACATACTAACCGATATTAACTACAAAATGTTTTCGATAAGTCGCTCGGATTCGATAACAACCATACATCGACTGACCGAACATGACGAAAGCATGCAAAATAAAATACGTACTTTTATAAGAAACAACAGCATACCTTACAGCAAATCAACAATCCACTATATTTGTTGGTCTTCAAAAATCAAAAGCCTGGAGAGTATGCGTGAAGTTGCAAAAACATGGTCTGAAATAACCTCATATTACATCCGTAACGGCGGTTCTTTTCAAACAATACAACCAATATTAAAAACAAAAGGAATTATATCATTATGAAATGGATTAAGGAGTTATTCAAAATGAAGAAAAGAAATGTAAATACAAACGAATCATGGATTATTACTGCAGAAGTCTACGAAGAAATCAGAAGAACTATCGGCTGCAGAAAACCTGAGCAGGGTGGTATTCTCGGCTCAAGTGACGGTAAACATATTGATCATTACTACTTTGATAAAACTGCTGACCGTTCTTCTGCAAGCTATACTATGGATACAAAAGCCTTAAATAAAGTTATTCACGAATGGAACGATAATAACATTCAGCTTGTAGGCATTATTCATTCTCATCCTCAGGGAATAAACAAGCCCTCATACGGTGATATGGAAACCGCAAAACATATTATTGAAACAATTGATGTTCAGGGAAAATTCTTCACACCTATTGTACAGGTTTCTCCTAAATTAAACGGAGAAATCAAAATATATCCCTATACTTTCGAACAGACGGTAGAAATGAAACCTCAGGCTATGAGAATTGAGGAACCCAGTCCGGACAGAATCAATAACATTCGACTTAAAGAACTTGACAAGAAAGCTCCCAACCGCTTCAAGCGCATAGAATCTGTTTTTCCCGATAACCTTATGAGCAAGAAGAAGATTATTTGTATCGGATGCGGCGGATCACGTGCGTTTCTCGAAACACTTGCCAGATGCGGCGTAGGAAACTTTGTCCTTTTTGACGGCGATGTTGTTGAAGATACCAACATAGCAACTCAGGGCACTTATATTTCGGAAATAGGCGAGTTCAAAACAGAGGTAATAAAAAAACGAATTCTCGATATAAATCCTCTCGCAAATGTTAAGTGTATTAACCGATATCTTGATAACGAGATTACGGATGGTGAGTTTGCACTTATGTCCGAAATAAACAACATCCTTCCGGAAGACACTCTTATTTGTGGCTGCACAGATAATTTTTATGCACAGGACAGATGTGCACAGCTTAGTCTTAAGTTTGGTGTTCCTTATCTTGCAGCTCAGATTTTTGAAAATGGCAAGGGTCATGAAGTTATCTTTTCATATCCGGGTGTAACTAAATCCTGTCCCAGATGTATGCTCGAAAGCAGATATAAAAAGGTGCTCTCTTCTTCAGAATCGGGCACAGGTTCTTCTGCAGGTGCAGCCGTTTGCGTTACCGACTATCTTAACGCAATCAAATCGTATGTCGCAATTAACATTCTTTGTTACAACGAAGTGAAGACGCCTTATTATCATGTTCTTGATGCTTACGCAGACAGAAACTATCTGATGACCAAATGTTCCGATGAACTCAAAGCTCCCGCTTTTGAACCGGTCAAAGATTTGGAAAACAAAGAAAAGGACCTTTCATTTCCGTTTGTTACAGTTGCAATTGAGCAAATACCCGAAAACAAATGCCCCCTTTGCGGCGGTTCGGGAAACATTGGCATAATAAAAAACAGGATATCTGATACCCGACAGATTTCTAAATAAAACAACGCTAAAAAGAAAGGGTTTTGCTTGTGAACAATATGTTTAACTGGAAAAAAATGTGCTCAAATGAAAGAAGTTTTGATGAACTTTATGATGAACTCAGAGCCGGCGGCGGTTTATACATTCTTGACAATGTCAATATGCCCGACACTTGCGGCAACTGTAACTGTACAATTGAATTCAAATATTACTCCGATTGCAGGATAGAGTTAACATGTTCAGATTCCCCTCTTGTCTACACAGGGTCTAACAACCGAATTGAAGAATGGGTGACTACGGGGGTATGCGAATTCAACAGTTTTAATGATCTGAAATCATTTCTCTCTGAATTTAAATTTGATACCGTCAACAGCAATCCTGACAGAACACAAGAAATTATCGGAAACAGTACAAATGATGAGCCTACGGGGCAAAACAACAGACCTGTTAGACCCAAAATGAGGTACAACAAAGCAAATCTTTCTGTTCCTATTGGTAAAAAAAGCTACATCTTGCTTGATAAAGATAAGCTCGTAATTGATCTTAAAGAAGAAATTTACGGGCAGGATGAAAATATTCTCAAGATTACGCATCTCGTTGCAAATCATCTTGCAACAAAACATAATTCGAGACCTCTTTCAATCTTTCTTTATGGTCCTACAGGTGTAGGCAAGTCTGCTGTTGTTGAAGAACTTGTCAATTCAATAAACTGTCAGCTTGACAGCAAAGATCATTTTGCCTACAGAACATTCGACTGCACACAGTGCAAACATGACCATGATATTTCAAAGTTAATCGGAGCTCCTCCCGGTTATGTAGGTTATGATGAGCCGGGTGTATTTTCTATTCTTGAAGATAACCCCAACACGGTTTTTGTTTTTGAGGAAATTGAAAAAGGTTCAGATGTTATCAGCGAAACGATTATGCAGGCTATGGAAACGGGACGACAGGAAACAAACGGCAAGACCTTAAAAAACGGTGAATGCTTCTATGATTTATCTCGTTCTATTTTCTTCTTTACAAGCAATATTGAGCTTAAAGAAAAAAAGAGAAATTTAGGCTTTGCAACCGAAACAGAACCTAAAAAGCAGAGCGAGCAACAAATGTCAGATTTAACAAATTCGGCGAGCATTGCACGTTTGATAAACGAAGAAACAAAGCAGGCAAAAAGACTTCTTGCTGAAACCGGCAGATTTAAGCGGGAAGTGGCCGGCAGAATGAATGCTATTATGAAATTTAATACCATTCCTGCAGAGTTTATTCCTGATATTGCAGCAAAATGTATAGGTAATCTGGCAGCAAAGAACCATTACCTTTACATAACGGAGCTCGGCGAAGATATTCTTCAAGATTTTCTTAATGAAACAGCGGATGAAGTTACACAAAGCGGCGTGAGAGCCATAAGGAATAATGCTGTAAACTTCTTTTCAGATGCGTTGAGAGAATATTCACATTCACACGATGATTATTCCTGTATTCGTATTTCGGGTTCGCTTGATAATATTATTATTACAGAGGATTCTGAAACAGAAAGCGAGTATTAATGTTTTTGACTTTTATAGGAAAGGGCGGTGATAAGATGAGAATAGAATGCAAAGAATGCTGTTACTGCACCCGAGATAAATGGGATGGCAGCAACAGAAGCTCTTTCAGGGTCGGTGATAATTACCTTTATTGGTGCCATAAGTTTGATCGATATGTTATCGAAACTGATTCTTGTAAATATGCAACGAAGTGATTAAGAATGTATAACCAGTAAAAGAAACATACTGTCAAAATCTGATAAAGGAGAAAATCTCATGAACACAGACATTGGATTTCATACGGAACGACCGCCTTAAACAGAAAATCGTTGTTTGGGGTATCGCATATAAAATCAAAACGGATTTGTCGTATTGAAAGAGAATTCAAAATTATGACAAAAAAGATTTCAACAAAAAACAATCTATATTGTTCTCGTTCTTGCAACCGTTTTCAGTGTGTCCGAAATTGCAGCATCATATATAACGGATTATCAGTTATGCTTTAAAAAAAGAAAAATATACACTTGCATTATCAGATGATATAAATTAAAATAATAGGTATAAGATAAATCGTTATGGAGTGCTAGTTAATGCTTGGAGAAAACCAATTGGCAAAATATGATTTCAGCTCTGCTTCTGAAGAGGAACTCTGTTTTGCCATAGATAAAGACAAATTTATTTTTATGGTTATAGTATATCCCGAAAGCAACACCGCAACACTAAATGTTTGGGGTTATAAAATAGGATATACCTCATATTGGCGAAAAGATTACGACAAGCGTCCTTGGGATTCAACTTTTTGTAATTATACTTTGGAAAAAATAGGTGATTACAGCTCTGACAGTTTGACACCTGCTTCCAAAATATTCGGTTTCACAGAAGATATGTCCGAAGAGGACCGCATCAAAAAGTGGAGAAAGCTGTATAATGACCCCCTTCATTGGAACTTGTACTGCACATATGATGATTTTTGCGAACATCATCTTTCAAAAAAAGGTCTGTGTAAATATTTGTATAACAGTATCGCAAAAAATAATCTCCAAAAAGTTTATATAGTTTCCGGAATCGGTTGCAAAGATATCTGCATTTACGGGAAAAAGATTATGACACTTTTTCTGAATGAAAATACAAGTTATTATTCTGAATGCAGAGGTTTAGAATGATGGGGCTTATCTTAAAATGCAACTTCTGACGGTTGCGGAAGCTGTTTAGAAAAGTGGTTTGAATCGGCAGACAATTATTAACAAACAAGTTATAATTAGTGAGAGGATGATTAAATTGACATACGAAAATGCTTGGAGAATCATGTGTGACTGTATGATTAAAATTTCAAAAAACGAATCTGGTGTTAAAAGAGGAAACTCTTCATCAGAAGTCAATATTTTTTCAATTCCGCAAGGAGAGAAAGAAACATATGATTATTTTAGTAATGTTTACCGTATATACAAAGATGAAATCACAGAAGGTTGCGCAGACGGAGCGGAATATATTATAAATATAAATCGTATATGCGATATTCATCCGATATATATTTTTGTAACTCTCTTTTTGATGATGGTAGCGGATGCAAAAATTTATATTATATACGATGGTTCTTATTATGATAAAGATAGTTACCCGTCTGCGCTGAACAGTTTTCTGGATGAATTCCTGAACACATACGAAAAAGCTGAAAAAATAACAATAGTTAAAGAAATGACATATTCAACAGACAGAGTTCTTGAGTATTTTCTGAAGAGTCACAAAAATATTCAGCACATTGTTTATTTCGGCGATTTTATTAATTTTAGTCCCAATGCAGCTTTATTATATAAAAGAGACATCAAGATTCATTTACCTGCAGCACATTATGTAATTCTAAATTATTCGGAAAACAATATTTCAACTCATGACAGACAGATTCTGTCTTCATTTGGACAAAAGTGTTTCAACGGATATATCGATTATGCAGCTTATGTATCAGAAGACAATAAACATCCTGCTCACTATGGTTTCGATATAGATGTGTTATATACCGATCTTGCTTTCTTTAACACACTTAAGAAATTCAAGAACCATATAGATAAGGTTGTAACCATTGTTTTTACTGACAAAAGCAAAGCAAAGTTGAACTATCTGGAAGAATTTTATGAGTGTTTGGATGTTCATTTTTCCGAAAATTATAACGACAACATATTGAACTACAATTTTAAACAATTGTTTAAATAAGAAAAAAGGACATACTTAAATGATTTATGTAACATCTGATTTGCATGGATATCCGTTGGAAAAGTTTCAGACACTGCTTAAGAAAGCTGGCTTTTCCGATAATGATTTCTGTTTCGTTCTCGGTGATGTGATCGACAGAGGCCCTGAGGGTATAAAAACACTCCGCTGGCTGATGAATCAGCCGAATTTTGAATTGCTTCTCGGTAACCATGAGGCGATGATGCTTGCGTGCGATTTCATCTGCGATGACATAACCGATGATTCAATTGCAAATCTCACGAGTCAAAAACTCGGCACCTATACAACATGGATGTCAAACGGCGGTCAGACAACTCTCAATGAGCTTCACTCTTTGCCGAATGAAGAGAGAAAATATATTTTTGAATATCTCCGAGATGCATCTCTTTACGAAACTGTAACAGCTGGGGGCAAAGATTTCCTTCTGACTCACAGCGGTCTGGGTTCGTTCGATATAAGCAAAAAGATTTCGGAATATTCAACATTTGACCTGATATGGAACAGACCCAACCTTAACGTAAGATATTTTGATGATATCATAACCGTTTTCGGTCATACTCCGACTCAATATTACGGTCCGGAATATGAGGGCAAAGCAATATTTACCGATACATGGATTGATATTGATACCGGTTGTGCCTGCGGAGGAAGTCCGATGTTTCTCAGGCTGGATGATTTGAAAGAGTTTTACGTGGATAAAACCTAAAAACATAGTGCAAAATGATAAATTTTAATGTAACTCTAAAAATTACCCAAAGCCTCTAAAACAACACCCCCTAAAAAGCTAATGAGTTGAATGGTGTAAACTATAGAATATAACATATAAAAAGTAAATATATTTATATACAAATACTAATTAGGAGAATAAAAAATGAAAGATTTTGAAAAAGGGAACCAGGATTTAATGCCTTTGGAAGAGTACAAAAAGCTTCGCAACAAAGCTGTTGCAAAATTGAAAGATTACAAGATGTGCACTGATGATATTTGCATTATAGGAGATCAAAGAATAAGAGTTAAAGATAAAGATAAGTTACTCAATCAATTGTTGGAGGGGTATGAATACCTTGAAGTGCCGCTTGAACTTTACCTAACCTCCAAATTCTGGCGAACTCTTAAAGTAGAATCAAACATACGTATCCGTCATATCAAGATGTAAGATAAAAAGTGTATGATCAGAAAAACCATTTCGGAGACCGACCCCCAAAAGCAATCCAAGAAGATTTTTTAGACTTTGGTAAGACTCCGATGCAGTACTGCTGACGTGAATGTGAAGAAAAAGTGATCATTGCCGACACTTGAATTAACATTGACACATGTGTGACTTGCCTCAAAAGTCCGATGTTGTTATTGATGACTTAAAAGAGTTTTGTGTCGATTATTGATGAGAAAGGAAACAATTATATGGACAGTCAGAATTGTTTGGATATCAAGATATATGAACTTGATATTTCGATAAGAGCAGGCAATGTTTTAATCAGAAACGGTTACAAAACCGTAGGGGATATTCTGATGTTTGAAAGCAAAGAAGAAATACTAAGTATGCATTACTTTAGCAGATCATGCGGTATGGAAGTGGCAAAAGAGTTAAAAAAACTTGGCATCCCTGATAATGTATGGTATGAGTTTCTTATTAAAACCACATAAAACAGTAAAAGCACCCTATTCAGTCAGGGTGCTTTATTGCATCTGTTATTGAATTCAGTCATTCCGAAAAGGAACTTTTCCATCACTGTCAATGTTATATGTAGTGGGTCGCCTTCGCGGATACGCATTGTGCGGCGGATTTCTTTGGGGATGACGACTCTTCCCAAATCATCAATTCTTCTGACAATACCAGTGGCTTTCATAATATATCTTTCTCCTTGTTTATTTTAGTTGCCCTGTTATTGTTTGTCGGATTTGGGCATTTATACGAAAAAGAGATTTTTGATTATCATAAAAACAAATTGCCAATGCTGATCAATTATTTCGTTTACGTTTCATCAACTTTATTAACAAACAAAAAGGCAGCCATATGGCTGCCTTTTTTACAAATTAATTAAAATTTTAATTCCGGATTAAAAATGTCCGCCTCTGATGGCAACGGTGATTTTATCGCCTTCGAGGTAAATCCAGCCGAGGAATTCAACAACCTTATAGAGCACACGGTGGAGCTTTTTGAAAATTGAGTCATCGTTGTGGTCGTTGTCGTCGGTCTTTTTGATGGTGAGCGAATCAAGAAGCTCGCTGTTATCGCCCCTCATCGTCTTTATTTCCATTGTGTCGCCCTTGAACTCAAGGGTTGTGTAGGTTGTAACGTCGTTTTTGCCGAAGCTGTATGCAACATAGGGAAGGTTGAGGAATTCATATTCCTCAAAGCTGTCTTGGTCGCAGATTGCGTTTGTGTTGAGATAAACGGTGCCGAGGGGGTCGGTATAGGTCTTGCCGCTTTCTGCCTTACCGATTGTCATACTTTCATACATAAAGTGTGAGCGTCCCTGCATATGGCTGTGGCCTGTCAGCACAAGGTCAACATCATATGTATCAAAAATCGGAGTGAAAACGGCATTGAGAAGAATCTGAGTTTCTGCGCTGAATGCACAGACAGAAGGTCCGAAAAGAGCCTGATGCATAACGCCGATGCGCCATTTTGCGTCGGGATTCTTTTCAACGGCTTCCTTTGCCATTGCCATATGGTCTGCGGCGGATGCCGAGCAGGCATCAAAAACAAGATAAAGAACGTCGCCGTAGCGGAACCAGAAATCACGGTCCAGACCTTCAAAATATTCGCCGAAAAATTCGTTGGGCATATTTGTATAGTAGTTATACATCATACCCTTTTTGTCGTGGTTGCCGATTGCGAGCGCAAGGGGAAGGTTTCTCAATGCAGGAGGCATAAGCAGAGTCTGCCACTCATCGGCGGTTTTGCCGGTTGAAGTGTTGTCGCCGGGGGATACAAGATAGCTCACGTCGGGATTCTTTTCAAGTGCCTCTGCAAGAACGTTGTTCCAGGTGAAGCCGTTCATCGACTGCACGGTTGAATCCTCGGTCTGACCGCCTATCTGAATATCGCCGATAACCATTGCTTTGTGGTCGCCGAAGGATTTGGTTTCATATTTGCATTTTTCGCTCCAGCCGTTTTCGGTATACCACTGATAGTAGTAGGTTGTGTTTTCTTCAAGACCGGTGATATCAACGCGGCATACAACCTGCTCTTCGGTTTCGGCTTCAGCCTTTTCACCGGTGAAGGTTTTTGCATCTGCCATCGATGAATTTTCCGAGATTCTGACCTTTGCATCGGCTTTTTCAGCATCAGCGTGCCAGCAAAGGCTCACTTCGCCCGCTTTAGCGCCGACATTGAGCATCGGAAGAGTGTTTTCATCGCTGAGTGATGAATAGATTTCATCCCATTCTGCCTGCGAAAGCTTGGGTGCATCGTAGCCTGCGAGCGCGGTTGCGCCGAGATTGAGCATCAGCGCGATGCAGAGGATAATTGAAAGTGCTTTTTTCATTTTTTATTGCCTCCTTTGACTTTTTTGTCCGTTTTATCGTACATAAAATGAGTTATAATACAGAAAAGACAGACAATTTACGTAAAGATTATATCACGTAAACTGTCTGTCTGCAATAAAAATTTTAATCTGTGTAGGCTCTTTCGGGTTTGATTAACTCACCCTGCTTGAGAAGCGAAAGAAGCTTGATATTCTGCTTTGCGGTGCCCATATAATCCTCTATTCCGTTGGCTTTCGCAATCTCCTTGCGTGCGGAATACGCGCTGTTTTCGCCGATTGATTTGAGCGCATCAACAATGGATGTTTCGTCCTTTTCGCACGCCGCGAAATATCTTGAGGCGGCAGGATATTTAATCCACGGGCATTTACCCCAGCTTTCCCACGGTCTGTCCCTGACCTCGGTTTCAACAACTCCGTAGTGGAAGCCTCTTGCTTCAATGACCTTGCCTCCGCCGATATAAATTCCGACGTGACCCGGCATAAAGACAAGCACACCGGGAATCTCGGGGAGAGTATAGATTCTGCCTCTTTCCCTGCATTTGAGAAGCATTCCGTTTGCGGAAACATCCTGCGATGAGTTATAGACGGGCTTGCTTTCGGGGCTGTCGCTCCAGAGATAACCTTTGATAAGACCCACGCAGTCGTGCACTCTTTCTCCGATTTCGGATTTATACTGCTCCATTCTCGCATTCTGATAGTGCGCGGGATACTGACCCGTTTTCATCTGAAGAAGGTCGGCGGTGGCGGTGTTGCCGAAGGTGCCGTACCAATAGGGTCTGCCGAGCTGTGCACGGGCATATTCAACGAGTCCCTTACTTGTTTTCATCAGCATTCACCTCCCTGATTGAGTGTTTTGACCGTACCGTTCCACGCTGCGGAAATACCTGCCGCAAGAGCAGCAACAAGCATAGAAATGCCGACCTTTTTAAATGCATCAAAATCTGTTACTCCGAGCAGAACATCAACCGAGATTGACGATAAAAACGCCTGAAAAAATGTTTTTAACGCTCTTTCGGCAACGTCTGCAATGATTCTTTTTGTTTCTTCTCTCATATTCATCCTCCTGTAAAATGTGTAACTGCCGCGCTTGCCGCTGCACCGATGAGGGCAAAAACAAGCTTATCCCAGAGCGTTGAACGCCTTGATTTCAGCTCTTCAATCGCCGCTTTAAGCTCGCCGACAAGGGCAAGCAGAGTGTTAAGCGTTGTTGTTGTTGCGACAAGCGATTTGTCAATTCCGTTGAACTTTCCGAAAAGCTCCTTTATGTTTTCCTCTGCCTGAATCAGACGGTGCTCAATTTCGGTAAGAGTGATTTCGCTCATATCAGTTCACCGCATTTTCGGCATAGGTTATTCTTACTTTATTGAGCAGAAATGCATTTATATAATTAACAAATTTATTGTAACCTGAGATGAAATAGACTCTGCAGAATATCGTCATACCCATTTCATTATTATAAAACGGTCTGTGCATTCTGATAATATAAGGCTTCTGAAGGTCATAAAATGCCATTTCTCTTAAATCGAGCCATTCGGGGCAATCCTCGCTGTCAATCTGAAATTCAATTTTACGGATTTCCGAATTGTTCGGTACAATATTTTCAATGTATGTGCCGATATCCATTCTGAAACCGCCCGAGGTGTCGATGTTAAAATCAACCTCGCCGTTATTATACGACAGCTCAACTGTTTTTGTTTTCGTAAGACCCTCAATGGGCTCTCCCTTATAAAGAAGCTTGCCGTTTAAATCGCTCAGACCGTCGATAACCTCGTAATTCGGATGCTGATGCCTTGACTTCGTGTTGTTCAAAACCTGCGTATAAAGCTTGTATTCCGTTTCGTCAAATTCGGTTTCTTCACCGTTTATTGACGGCATAAAGTGAATCTTCGTCACCATCGGACTTTTATAAATCATATCCTTTTCTTCCGAATATCCTTCAATCTGAAGGCTCAGATAATGGTCACGGGTCAGATGCGCGCCGAGGTCGATTCTGAATTCGTCGGCAGGCTCAAAATAATCGGACCTGAAAACCTCGCCCTTTGTGAGAAACACAACCGCATAGCTTGCGCAACCCGTGGCGAGTATCTCTTCGCCGGGCTTTACAACCATAGTTGTTGCGTTATGCTCTCCGATATATCCGGCTTCCGCACCGCCTGAAAGGGGATTTTCCAGGCTGAAATCAACTGTTAATTCTCTCATTTTTCCTCCTTATCAAGCTTTTCGATTATCTTCTGATTCATTTCGAGCATATTGCACCAGCAGCTTGCATCGCTGATAAAATCAAGAAGCATTGAAAGCTTTGTTTCCGTTGAACGTGATTCGGATGCACAGCAACAGCTTTTTGAGCTTTTGAAAGAAAACTGATTGAACAAATCCTGACACACAACTCTTGCGTATTCAAGCTGTTTTCTGATTTCCGTAACGGGAATTTCCGAGCATTCCGTTAAAATACTTTTGCTCATTGTTTACACTTCCTTTTTAACAATAAATTGTTTCGTATTCGACACACAGAAGAACAAAAAAATAATTGTTTCTTCTCACCCTCTTATATATGTGTCGTCCTCGACAACTTCTATAATAGCGACAAATGTTGTCGTTGTCAACACTTTTCTAAAAATTTCTTAAAAAATATGTTGCGTTTACGAAACATAAATGATATAATTCATTTGAGGTGAGTGAAATGCTCGGAGAAAAAATAAAGGCACTCAGAAAAGAAAAAAAAATGACTCAGACTGAGCTTTCCGAAAAGCTCAACAGCCGTTTCGGGCTGAAAACGGATCGTGTTATGATAAGCAAATGGGAAACGGGATTCCAGACCCCGATTGTGTCAACGCTTTCGTGCCTGGCACAGATTTTTGACGTTTCTCTCGATTATCTTAACGGTAACGAGTCGGAGGAAAAGCAAATGGATGATAATATTGAAGCAGCCAAGGTTGCTCTTTTTTCGGGCGCAGGAGAAGTGACCGATAAAATGTGGCAGGAGGTTGTTGATTTTGCAAAATATATCGAAGCAAGGGAGGCGAAAAAAAACGAGAACAAGTGAGCTTTATGAAATCGCGGAAAAAAACGGGACTGAAATCATCTGCTGCGACTTGCCGGAGACCGCATCTGTTTCGGTCAGAAGCGCATCTGGCAGATGCTACATCGGAATCGACCCGTTTGAAATAGAAACAACGGCTGAGGAGAGGGTACACATTGCCCACGAAATCGGTCATTGCGAAACGCTTGCATTTTATAACGCATATTCACCGCTTGAGGTTCGCGGAAAGCAGGAAAGAAAAGCGGACAGATGGGCGGCTTCAAAGCTTGTTCCCGTCAAAGAGCTTACCTATGCGCTGATGCACGGCGTTAAGGAAATCTGGGATTTAGCAGAGCATTTTGACGTTACGGAAGAATTTATGCTCAAGGCAATTGAAATTCACAGATTAAACGGAGCTTTGATTTAGAGTGGCGGAAGTAATTTTGTCACTCTATTGTTTTTTCAAAAAATATGTGTTATCATTTTAGCATAATAATGGAAAGGCTGATGACTATGAAAAAAATTATTTCCGTTCTGATTTCCATTCTGCTTGTTTTTTCAACGTGTGCGGTTGCTTTTTCCGCTTCCGTTGAATTCAATGAGGACGAAATTTCGGATTATCCGTTGATTATCGTTCCCGGCTACAGTTCATCATCTCTCTACGACCCCGTGGATGACAAAATTGTCTGGGGTCTTGATTGGGACTACGTTCTTGAACGTGTTATGGACAGAATTATTGACCTCGGCATAGGTCTTGGTGCGCTGACATTCGGCAATGCCGAAATTATCGGTCAGACTGTCGGCGAAGAAATCAACGGTCTTTTCGAAAAGATGCGCTGCAATCCCGACGGCACAAGCGTTTATCCGCTTGAACGCACCGTTTCCACAGCGGAAGAGCTGAACAACGCAAATCTTATGATTACCCATCCCAACGGCGACCATCGCCAAGAAAAAGATATGGCGGAAGAATTTGCGGAATACATAGGCCACGAAAATATTTATAATTTTACCTGCGATTTCAGAATGGGTTCCGAGGTCTGTGCAGGAATGCTTGACGAGCTGATTCAGGATGTCAAAAAACATTCGGGCAAGGATAAGGTCAATCTTCTTGCAGTCAGCCACGGCGGTCAGGTAAGCGCAACATATCTCACCCTTTACGGCTGGAAAAACGATGTTGACAACGCTGTTCTGACTGTTCCCGCAATCGGCGGCGCAGGCATTGCATATGATGCAATTGTTAATGACTTTGACTTTGATGAAGAATGCCTCATCCGTTTTATTGAACACGGAACACGCACCGAAGAGGACTATAACTGGCTTGTCAAGGCTCAGCAGCTCGGATTCATCGACCTCATTCTTGAGGAGCTGCTCCCCGTAATTTTCCCGTCAATCGGTTACTGGGGAAGCATCTGGGATTTCATTTCCACAGATAAATATGAATATGCCAAAAGTGTTGCACTCGATGCCGAAGAAAGCGCTCCGCTGATTGAAAAGAGCGACCGCTTCCACTATGAAATTCTTCCAAAAGTCGGCGAAAAGCTGAGCGAATGCATTGAAAACGGAATGAATATTTCAATCATTTCCGGCACGGGCAACAGAATTGTTTCGGGTCTTAACGAGGATTCCGACGGCATCATCACGACTGCCGCTTCAACCGGCGCAACCTGCGCTCCCTACGGAACAAGATTTGCAGACGGTTATGTTCAGAAAAATCCCTGCGGCGGCAAGCTCAAGGTTTCGCCCGCAATGAATATCGATGCATCAACCGCATATCTGCCCGACAACACCTGGTTTGTCAACGGTCTTTACCACGGAATGACCTATTGGGATAACTATACCCGCACTCTTATGATGACAACCCTTTTCACGGACAGAATCACCGATGTTTACAGCGACCCGTATTATCCCCAGTTCAGAGATACAACGAATCCCTCATCAACCGTTTTTGCACAGTTCAAGGGCTGTCAGCCCGGAATTCTCAGCGAAACAGATACTCTCGTTGTCACAAACTGCTGTCTTAACAATTCTGTCAGACTTTCGGCGGTTTATTGCGACGGTGCAGACCTTGAATTCAGAATCAATCCTATGATTAAGCTTGCACCCGGCGAAAGCATTGAAATCCCCGTAAACGGCGAAATTCCGAAGGTCAGCGCAAAGGCGGTTTCTGTCACGGTCTGCTACACAACCTCCACCATTACACCGCTTGGATACAGAACACAGTATTTTATGCTCGATAACGGCGAACCCGTTGAAGAGAGCGATGAAATCATCAGCTCGGAGGCAAAATCCCCGCTCGATAATTTTATTATCTGCGACGGAATCGACAATCTTCTCAAGGACCTCGGTCTGAAAGAATTCCTTGCAATGCTGTTTACGGTTATTGATTATTGGTTTAATATGATATTCTAAATGAAAAAGCACCGTTTAGAACGGTGCTTTTTTTATACATTATTAAGTGAATCAACATATCCCGTTCTCTTAAGAAGAGTTGAGGATGAAATCTGCGAAATATAAACCTTTTCGTTGCCCTTCTTATCCTTACATACTATAAAGGATTTCGGGATATCGTAGCAGACATTCTCAACGATTCCCGCCTTTTCCGCCTTCGCAAGATAATCTCTTGTGCGCTTTGAAACGGTGGTGGTGTCAAGGTCAAAAATGCCGATTATTTCATCAAAGGTGATAACCTTATCCATTCCGAGATGAAGATACATAATTTACTCCATTTCACTTATTTTTCCGTCAGCAACTTCGAATGCCTTACCTTTTTTGGAGCGCAGAAGCGTTGACGGGTCACAGCAGGTGATGAAAACCTGCCAACTGTCAAGATAATTGAGAATAAAAGTCTGCCTGCTTTCATCAAGCTCGCTCATAACATCGTCAAGAAGCACAACAGGGCTTTCGCCTGTTACGGTTTCGATAATCGATGCTTCTCCGAGCTTTAACGCAAGCGCGCACGATCTCTGCTGACCCTGCGAGCCGAAAACACGTGCATCTCTGCCGTTCAGATTCAGAACAAGGTCGTGAGTGTGAGGACCTGCATTTGTATAAAGTCTTTTGAGGTCTGCTTCACGTGATTTTTCTATATCGGCAATAAGCTTTTCTTTTATCTCTTCTTCGCTGATATTTTCCGGGGAAAAATCATAATAAAACGAAAATTTTTCTCTGCCGGAGCTGATTCCTTCATAAATTCCGGTTGAAATTTCCGAGAGCATTTCAATATAATCAAGGCGGTATTTGATAATTTTCGCGCCGAGATTCGCAAGCTCGGTATCCCACGGCATAATATAATCATTTTCAAAGCTGCGCTCGCCCATTTTTTTGAACAGGGCATTTCTCTGGTCAAGCACACGCAGATATCTTGACATCAGCACCGCATAATTCGGCTTTATGAGGCTCAGCGCAATATCGAGCATCTTTCTTCTTTCACCGGGGCCGTCCTGCACAATTCCGAGCGTTGCAGGCGAAAATACAACGGCATAATATTTGCCCATCATAACTCTCGGGGACTCTTCTTTGATTCCGTTGAGGGTTATTTCTTTTTTCTTGTTGATTTTCATAACGGCATTTTGTTCACGCATATGTGAATAAAATCTGTCGCAGATTTCGGCTTCATCACTGCCCTGCTGAATAAGCTGGGCATTTTTCCGCGCTCTGAAGCTGTAAAATCCCGTTAAAAGCCAGATGCTTTCAATAATATTTGTCTTGCCCTGACCGTTTTCGCCGTAAATGATATTCATTTCGGGATGCGGCTCAAATTCAACCGAATCAATATTTCTGAATTTTTTTGCGGAATGGTATTTAATTATCAACTTTTACCATCCCCCTCTGAAAAATACAAAGTTCAAAATTCAAAATACAAAATTAAAGAACAGTTTTTCAGTGCAGAGTTCAGAACGCAGAACGAAGGGTCGCTTCGCTCCGTTTTTATATTGCTCCGCAAAAACTGAAGAATAATTATATAAGAACTCCTCGCACTTTTTTTGCTCGTGAACCTTGTTATTTCATAATAATCGATCATAGGCGGAGCCTATCCTTAACTTTGCACTCTGCACTTTGCATTCTGCATTTATTCCACGTTATAAACAACGTTTTCAAACTCTGCTTTGTCGCCTGCACGGAGCTTTTTGCCTCTCTGGGTGCAGACCTCGCCGTTTACCCTGACTTCGCCTTCCTGAATAACGATTTTTGCGTGGCCGCCCGTCTGCACGGCATCGCACATCTTGAGGAAAGAATCAAGTCTGATAAAATCGGTGTCTATTTTCTTTGTAACCTGCCTTTTTTCGGCAACCTTTACTTTAATCTTCATTTTTCAGCCTCACGGGAAGAATAAGGAATATGAATTCGTCACCCTGATTGGGCACGATGAGGATGGGCGCAACGGGTCCGTTGAGCATAATTCTGACTTCATCTGTGTCACAAACCTTGAGAGCATCAAGCATATACTTATTATTAAAGCCGATTGTGCAGCTTTCGCCTTCAATCGATGCGGCAATTCGGTCGTTGGCTGTACCGAGAGAAGTGATGCTCGAAATTCTGATAAGGTTATCGCCGAAAATGCACTTGACGGGGCTCTTGATTTTATCGGTGATGATGAGCGAGGTTCTGTCGATACTGTCGATAAGGCTTCTTGTGTTGACGTTGATAACGGTCTTTGTTGCCGAGGGAATCGCTGCCTTATAGTTAAGAAATTCACCGTCGAGCAGACGTGAAATTATGTTGTATCCGTTAACTTCAAAAATAATGTGTCTTTTGCCGACGCCGAGAGTAACATCCGCATCATCGTCATTCATAAGCTTTGTGACTTCGGAAAGTGTTTTTGCGGGAACAACAAATGAAAGATTCTCGCCCTCGTAGCTGATATTCTCATTTCTGATTGCAAGGCGCACGCCGTCAACGGCAATAAGTCTGATATGATTCTCTTCAATTTCAAACTTAATTCCCGTGTGGACAATCTTGCTGTCCTTGATTGCGGCGGAGAATATTGTTTTTCTTATCATATCTTTGAGGATTTCCTGCTTGACGGAAATGGGATATCCGCCCGAAACCGAAGGAAGGTCGGGATATTCCTCTGCAGAAATTCCGATGAGAGTTGATTCGAATTCACCGCACGAAATTGTTGCAATATGTCTTGCGTCGCTGTCGATGCTGACATTGACGTCGGGCAGCTTTCTGAGAGTTTCGCTGAACATATGGGCATTGAGCACAAGCTCGCCTTCCTCTTCAATTCTTGCGGGAATTGAGGTTGTTATTCCCATTTCAAGGTCATAGCCCGTGAGAGTCAGAGTACCCTCCTTTGCAACCATAAGGATACCCTCGATTGCAGGAATGGCAGTTTTGTTTGATGCGGCTCTCTGAACGTTCTGGCAAGCCTCCGAAAGCTCAAGTGTGTTGCATATAATTTTCATTTGGTGTTCCTCCTTATGTTCGGAAATCCGTCAATTGAGTTATTCACTCAGTTGATAAAATTCTGACGGCTGAAAAACAAAAATTTCGGTTTTCGCCGTATGTATTGAATGCATATCTTATCTTAATTATAGTAGTAATAGTAGGGTGAGTGGAAATATGGTATAACTTCCGAAACCCTTGAAAAATATAGAAAAACGGTCGGAAAATATTAACTTTTTTTAGTGGATAACTTTGAGATTTACACTTCCCTTGTTTTGACAATGTTAAGAAGTGGAAAACTCAGAAGTGGAAAAGGATAAATATGTGGAAAACTTTTTGAGTGCAGAATGCAGAGTTCAGAACGCAGAACGTTTTTTTTCAAAGGTTATTTCTGCCCTCAATTGCTCTGATGAGGGTGAATTCATCCGCATATTCGAGGTCTGCGCCGACGGGTACGCCGTAAGCAAGTCTGCTGACTTTAACACCGATTGGCTTTATCAGCCTTGAAATATACATCGATGTTGCTTCGCCTTCAACAGTCGGGTTTGTCGCCATAATGACTTCCTTGACGGTGTCGTCCTCAAGGCGGTAAATCAACTCTTTGATGCAAATATCCTCTGGATTTATGTCGTTCATCGGGGAAATAACTCCGTGAAGAACGTGATAAAGTCCGTTATATTCGTGAGTTCTCTCGATTGCAATAACATCTCTCGGGTCCTCAACAACGCAGATTGTCGATTTATCCCTTGACTGCGATGAGCAGACACCGCAAACCTCGCCGTCGGTAAGATTACAGCAGATTTTGCATCTTTTGATTGACTTGCGGGCATTGAGGATTGTGTCCGTAAATTTCTGCGCTTCGGCATCGGACATATTCAAAATATGGAATGCAAGCCTTTGCGCACTTTTTTTGCCTATTGACGGAAGGCGCGCAAACTGCTCAACAAGCTGCTCGAGAGACGGAGTATAGCCGCTCATTAAAACAGACCGGGGATTGAAAGGCCGCCCTTAGCCTTTTCCATTCCCTGCTCCATAGCTTCGTTTGCCTTGCGGATGCTTTCATTGAAAGCTGAAATAATAAGGTCCTGAAGCACTTCAACATCTTCGGGGTCAACAACCTCGGGCTTGAGGTTAACTGCGGTTACTTCGTGTGCACCGGTAACAACAACTTCAACTGCGCCGCCGCCGACTGTTGATGAGAATTCTGTTGCTTCAACTTCCTGCTGGATTCTTGTCATATTCTCCTGCATTTCCTGGATTTTTTTCATCATATTGCCGCCCTGGGGAGCGCCGGGAATTCTTGCTTTCATTTTATATATCCTCCAATATCAGTTATTGTTGAAATTATTTATCTTTGCCTTCAGATTTTCCAAAGGACTTTTTTCTGCCTTGGGTTTATCGGTGTTTGAAACCGCAATCTTCATTTTTCTGCCCATAACCTCATAAACGGCTCTTGCAAGCTCTTTTGAATGGGTATCGGTGCAGATGAAATCAAAGAGAGTCGGATTTTCCGAGTGAATAATGATTCTGCCGTTTTTGATTGAAGCCTTGGAATTTGCAAGGATTCCGAAAAGCGGTATATCATATTTCATAATTTTATCGAGCACGTCCGCCCAATTATCAAAGATACCGTCGGGAATGTCGGATACTTCGGCAGGTGTGTGGGGAGCAGGCTGAGCTTCGGGCACGGGAGGTGCTTCTTCTTTAGGCTCTTCCTTCGGCGCAGGAGCAGGCTGAGGCATCGGCTTCGGCGCTTCCGCTGGTTTTGTTTCGGGAATGTAAGGCTCGGGTTCGGGCTGTGCATTATTTTGAACGGGTGCGGAATTAATGACTGCACCCGATGAAATTGATGCAAGCTTTTCTTCGATTGCGCTGATTCTGTCCTCAAGGTCTGCGGAAATTCCTTCGCCCGGGGATGCAGACGGAGCGCACATTTTTATCACTGCCGCTTCAAGCTGAATTTTCTTATTGGCGGCATTTTTTATATTTTTAGCTGTCTGTTCAAGAACTTCGATGCAGGAAAGAATTTTTGAAAGCTTGAGCTGACCTGCTCTTTCTTTTATCTTTTCAAGCTCGTCCTTTGAGCAGACGATGAGTCCCTCGCAGTCGCCGACGGTTTTTGCCACCATCAGGTTGCGGAAATGAAGGGTAAGCTCGGTGCAAAGACTGTCGATATCGCAGCTTTCGCTGTGGAGCTTTGAAACAAGTCTGAGCGAGCTTGTGAAATCGCCCTTTGCAACAAATTCCGAGAACGAGAAAAGATGAACGGTGCCTGCAATGCCTGCGGCATCGCTGACAGTGTTTTCGTCAATATCAGTTCCCATTGCAAAGCATCTGTCGAGAAGAGAAAGCGCATCTCTCATACCGCCGTCCGCAATTCTTGCGATAAGGCTTGCAGCGTTGGAGGTGAGGTTGACATTTTCTTTTTCCGCAACATACATAAGCCTTGCGGTGATATCCTCGGGAGCAATTCTCTTGAAATCAAAACGCTGGCATCTTGAAAGAATGGTTGACGGCAGCTTGTGGATTTCGGTTGTTGCGAGAATGAAAATAACGTGTGAGGGAGGCTCTTCAAGGGTTTTGAGAAGAGCGTTGAATGCTCCGATTGAGAGCATATGAACTTCGTCGATGATATAAACTCTGTATTTTGCGTTTGCGGGAGTGAAGTTTGCTTCTTCGCGCAAATCACGGATATTGTCAACACCGTTGTTGCTGGCAGCATCGATTTCGATAACATCAAGGATTGAACCGTTTTCGATTCCTCTGCAGATTTCGCATTCGTTGCAGGGATTGCCGTCAGCGGGATTCAGGCAGTTGACCGCTTTTGAAAGAATTTTTGCGCAGGTGGTTTTACCCGTACCTCTTGAACCCGTGAAAAGATATGCGTGAGAGATTCTGCCGTTTTCGAGCTGATTGCGGAGAGTTCTTGTTACGTGAGGCTGACCGTAGACATCGCCGAAATCCTTGGGTCTCCACTTTCTGTAAAGTGCCTGATACATTCTTTTCACTCCTTGATTAACAACTGATTAAAAATAGAGTTTTATCTTGGTCATATGGCGGTAGGCGGACTGTGGCGCACAAGACTGCCCGCTTAATGCTGCTCGGTTCACCCGCCTGACATGGTTCACGGTGCCCTGTCGCACAGGACCCACACGCCACATGACCAAAACAAAACTCTGTACCGTAATATTATATATTATATTTATAATAATATCAAG